>JAGLHR010000281.1 GCA_023143415.1 Thiomargarita sp.
AGCGAAACCCACCGAACCGCCAAAAATGGTGGGTTTCGTTTCACTCTACCCACCCTACTTTTGACGATTTTTGACTTATGTATAACGATGAGAGATCCAGCTTGGGAACGAGGGGGAAAATCGTCCTGTACAAAACACTTACTATTAATCCGTTTATTCCGTCAATCCGCTGTACTCAATGGCAATTTAATAATAAAAGTGCTACCAACTCCTACTTCACTCTCAACAGAAATTGTGCCATGCAATTTTTGTGTCACTATATTGTAAACAATATGTAACCCCAAACCAGTACCGCCTTTAGCGCGAGCAGTGGTAAAAAAGGGTTCAAACAGTTTTTTCAAATGTGCAGACGGGATGCCGCAGCCGTCGTCACTATACTTTACGATTAAATGCTCCGATTCTAATTTCAGTTCAAAAATCAGATGCCCTGCTTCGCCTTTAGAGTAGGCATGGTTCAATGAGTTCATCACCAGATTGGTAATGATTTGCGAAAACGCGCCCGGGTAGCTATTTATTTCAATCCGCTCATCCTCATTGACGATGACTTGATGTTGCTTTTTTTTCAGATGCGGCTTTAAATTAATCAATGTTTCCTGAATATATTGTTTAAGCGCAAAAGAACGTTTTTCTAACCGGCTTTGATCAACCGCGACTTGTTTAAAACTCTGTATGAGTTTCGCTGCCCGTTCCAAATTGTTTGAAATGAGTTGGCTACCTTGAAACGCGGTGTCAAAATAGGCTTTTAGAGCGGAACCCTTGAGTTGCTTATTATCATAAGCCGTTACTGTCTTTTTCGTTTGGTTAGCTAAAGTCGTAGCGGCTGTTACTCCAATCCCAATAGGCGTATTAATTTCATGCGCGACTCCTGCGACTAAGCCGCCTAATGAAGCCATTTTTTCTGATTCGACTAATTGTGCTTGAGTGGTTTTAAGATGCTCAAGGGCTTTGGATAATTCTTGTGTACGTTCTGCAACTTTTTTTTCTAAGTTTTTGTATAATAATGAGTTTTCTATTGAAACCGCAATTTGTGACGATAACACATTGAGCGTTTCTAATCTATCGGCAGTAAATGCACCCGTCATCAAGTTGTTTTCTAAATACAAAATACCTGTTAAAGAACCCTGATTCAATAATGGCGTACATAATATGGATTTCGGGCGGTGTTTAACCACATAAGGATCGCGGATAAAATGACTTTCCTGTGTGGCATCGTGTAGAACGACATTTTTTTGAGTACGAACGACATAATGAATAATGTTTGCCGAAACCTGTTCACTTCTTTCAAGCGCGATGGATTGTAAAACAGTCACTTTAGTGCTATCAATCAGCCCTTCTGCTTCGATAAACCAGTTGTCTTGTTGAGGTAGTAATAAAAATCCTTTTTCAGCTCCTGCGTTTTCAATGACGATGTGCATCATTCTTTTTAACAACCGATTTAATGCAATTTCTTCAGAAATCGTTTGAGAGGCTTTTATGACGCTGTCTAAATCTAACCAAGTGGATGCGCATTGAGTGGAAGCCATTCTCGTTGTTGCTAAAATGCTGGATTCCGTTTGAAACGGGTGTGACGTTTGCTGAGTCAAAAAATGTGGATATTTTTCTTCTAAATCAGTCACTTTAGCGATTGCACCACATTGTTGATAAGTGTAGTGAGCGTCTTTCAAATAAGTTTGGGTAAATTTATATTTACCTAAACTTAACCAAAATTTAGCCGCTAATTCATTCGCCAAGGCTTTATTTTGAATAAAACCATTTTCTCTTGCTGATTCAATAGCTTGATCATATAAATTCATGGCTTCCAAATCTTGATGAGTGAGGCGAGCCATTTCTGCTTCTATGAGTAGATGTTTATGTAAATAATTGGCAGGGCAGCTGTCTGCCCATATTTTCATTTTCTGTTGGTTATTTTTTAAACGCTCAAGATTTTTTATTTGAGTTTTCTCGTCTTCCACTAGAAAAATACGTGTTATAAGCAGAGAGTTGTAAAAGTTATATTCCGCTTCTATCATTGAACCCACTGCGCCTTGCATAACTGCATCTGCCAACGGTATGATTTGCAAAGCATTTAAATCGTCTTCAAACAAATAATAAATCATCAGTTTGAAGAGGTAATAATGGGAAAGAGAAAAGAAATTATCGCGGAATGTCTTTTCAAAGTCTTTTTCAGTGAAATTTCTGCCGTCAAAAGAAGTGACTGTTTCCGTTTCCCCTTTTAAGCAACGAATCATTTGTAAAGTCAATAGGCTAACTTGTGAGCAGGTTAAGTCTTTCTTGTTGACGAGGAAGTCAACGTATTTGACGGCTTCATCGGCAATCACCTCTAAATTATTTCCTTGTAATAGGCTATAAACCAGAAATCTGGAGGCACAGTATCCCGTATGGATATAATCGCCACCTTCAATACTGCCTTTAAAACCTTTTTTGAATAAGACTAAACTGTCTTTTAAGGGTTTTTTCCAGTGGGAGACAAAGTTGGCAAAGACAAAATAAACTGCGCCATTTAAGGCAGTATCATTAAAATCGGCAAGAAGTGTCATCGCGACTTCACCCAGGTTGTAGGAGAGTTCATAATCTTCAAAAACCGCTCCAACAAGGATGGCATACATATCGTATCCATAAGAAGAGGAAACCGCATTGCCGTATTCTAATGAAGTCTCAACCATTGTGATAATAATCAGGGATACCAAATCTGGTTGTGTTTGATAAGCTGGTGGAACACATTTAACCAAAATGTTCATCAACGCTTTCTTTTCAGGATGAGTCATTTCTGGTAATTTAAGAAGCGTTTTAACCGCATTTGGGTGCAACTTTTTCTGTATAACGGACATTTTTTCCGTAACCGATTGTTTAATGAGAACAATATCTTCTGGAAAATGAATGCCCAAAAGGGCAACGGCTTGTCTTCCATATTTCACCGCTTGCGCCATGTCACCCAAATTAGTGTAAAGCGTAATGACGAGATCGGTTATTTTGATTTGTTCTAATTTGCCAGTCGCGTTTGCGGTAATGATTTCAAAAAGCTGCAATGTTTCATCAAAGTGCGTATTGAGATATTCGCTTTCTGCCCTTTCGAGGTGAATTGAAAGCATCAAGGAATAATCTGTCTGCCAAGCGGTTTTCGGTAATAAATCCAGGGCGATGCTTAAATATTTGTTGGCTTCTTGATAAGCCAGAGAGGATTTGGCTTTTTTGCCAGCGATTAAATTCAGGCGAGCAATTTCATTTTTTTCGCTTTGATTTTCTATTAATTCAATTCCTTTATTCAGATGTTCAACAATAGTAAATATCCGTTCTTCTAATGCTTCGTCAGGGCTATTTTTTTGCAAAAGTCGCCCAATCTTCAAATGCACTGATTTTTTCTCTTCTTCATCAATGAGCGCATAAGCCGCTTGTTGAACACGATCATGTAGGAATTGTGAATTGTGAATGGCGAATGGCGAATTAGTGTGCATTTTTTTCCTTTACAATGTTTATTGGAGTACAACGCTTCAGCTTTGTGTTTATTGAGCAAGGAAACTCAGTGCGCTTGATTACTTTTCTTCGAGTTTCGACAAGTATTCTTCAATTACTTCTCGTGGAATCCCTTTTAATGCAACTTCTACTGGAATCCCTTTTACTCGATCATCAAGTTTTCTCGT
>JAGLHR010000282.1 GCA_023143415.1 Thiomargarita sp.
ATTTGGAAGTGTTTGATTTTAAACGACATAATCCAAATCTGAAGGATTCGAGGTTTTCGTTTTTTTTCAAAAAAAACGAAAACCTCGAAAACTTAATGGCAGTGATGCGTTGACTGCTAAAAAATAACTTCATTCCTGAATTTGACAAGTTTTTTATTAACCCAAAAGGAGTCTTTATGAAAAAAACGCTTTCTGTTGTTTTAAGTTCTGTCATAGCATCTGCCCTATTCCTACCTGCCCATGCTGCGCCATATAAAGTAGTGGAAGTCGCTAATGGGGGCAACATCACTGGTAAAGTCATTTTTAAGGGTTCACAAGAAGAAGCAGATAAGCACACAAAGAAATATACCAGTATCAAAGATGAGAAAGTCTGTGGTAAGGGCCCTCGCAAAATACAGTATGTGAGGATCAATGGTAATGCACTCAACGACGTTGTCGTTTATCTATATAAGGTGAAAGAGGGCAAAGAATGGCCTGAAGGCAAAACCAACACCACCATCAAGCAAGAAAAGTGCGAATTCATGCCATTTTTTACCGTCATGGCAAATAAGGGAGAACTCACTGCCATTAATACTGATGCAGTCGCCCATAACATCCACACTTACGAAATGATTGGTCGTGCCAAGAAAACAGCGATCAATGTCAGTCAGCCACCAACCGAAGAACCGGGTAAGGTGACTAAGGAAATCAACCTCAAACGAGGCGCGGGCATGAAAGTAGAATGCGATCAACACGATTTCATGCACAGCTTTGTGTTTGTGGCTAAAAACCCGTACTACGCCGTCGTGAACGAAGACGGCACTTACCAGATCGAAGACATTCCCGCCGGCAAATACAAGGTGAAAACGTGGCACGGCTATTTGAAAGATGCAAAGAAACAAAAGGTTACTGTAAAAGCGGGTCATACAGAAACTGTTGATTTTGAGTATAAGAACAAGAAGAAGTAGTTATCTATTTAATGGTGAATTATTAACTGATGTGACGCAGGGTTCTTCCAATTTGAATACCACCTCAATTCCACCGATTTCATCGGTGGCTATTCATGTTTAACCCCTTGGGGGTTGAAACTAACCCCAACGGGGTGAAATGTGAAGAGCTATTCATGTTTAACCCCTTCTGGGTTGAAACTAACCCCAACGGGGTGAAATGTGAATAGCCACCGATGAAATCGGTGGAATTTGGAAGCACCTTGCGTCACATCAGTTATTAATGGTGAATTATGAATGGTTTCAAGGCTAAAGTTTTTTTAAAGAAAAAACTTTAGCCTTGAATTATGAATGATTTAACCATTCACCATTTACCATTCACCATTTACCATTCACCATTAATAATTCACCATTGGTTATTTAATTTCAAACTTTCAGGAGTGCTATATGAATAAACGCACTGTTCAGCGTCGTTTAATGACGCTATCAATCAGCATTACTATGGCATTGACTGCCAATGTAGGCTATACCGCGCCAGACATTGGACCATTGCCGAAAATCAAAATCGACAAAGCGAAGGCAGAATTGGGCAAACGCCTATTCTTTGATGTCAGATTATCAGGAGACGGTGCCTTTTCTTGTGCCACTTGTCATCGACCTGATAATGGTTTTAGCTTTAAAATAGCCATTTCACCGGGATATCCGGGGAATGGTCACTTTCGCAACGTTTCTAGCGTCATTAATTCTGTCCATAAAAAGGTATGGATGCACGACGGGCGCATCGGTACCAATCTCAACGATGTCACCCGTGGCATGATCACGGAAGACTACATTATGAACATGGACATGCGTATTATGCAGGAGCGTGTCAAACAAGACCCCGTCTATTTGGAAATGTTTGAAAAAGCCGGATACGGCGAACCTTCCAACGGTAAAGTGCGTAAAGCCATTCCCGAATATCTCAAAACACTCACTTCCAGAGGTTCGCCCTTTGATACAGGTACAATGTCCGAAGACGCGCAACGGGGTATGGCACTCTTTAAAGGCAAGGCAAGTTGTATTGCCTGTCATAATGGTCCTCTGCTCTTGGATGAGAAAGCGCATAACACTGGCGTACCAGAAAATTGGGAAATTTTCCTTAACCCATTGAATCACCAAGCGTTTATTGCTTATAACATGTTTATGGGCAATGAAAATTACATGAACCTCAAGCGTGATCCAGGTGCCCATATTCACACCCATAAATCTGATGGCAGCGACATGGGTAAATTTATGACACCCTCGTTGCGTGAATTAAAGTACACCGCGCCTTACATGCACAATGGCATGTTGAAAACCTTGGAAGAAGTGATCGCTTTCTATAATAACGGTGGCGGCGAAGATAGCAATAAAGACCCTTTGATCAAACCACTTAGTTTGAGTGATGCAGAACAAGCAGACTTAGTTGCTTTCTTATTAGCGTTGTCAGGTGAGCCTTTGACAACATCAGAACATGTCT
Organism: Thiomargarita sp.; assembly: GCA_023143415.1. GTDB lineage: Bacteria > Pseudomonadota > Gammaproteobacteria > Beggiatoales > Beggiatoaceae > QNES01. The sequence continues at coordinate 2,425 of JAGLHR010000282.1, forward strand.
GGACAGAGCCATTTCCAAACGAATACGAAGCCATTGCAGATTGGCGCAATGTTCGTAACTAAAAGGAGGAAGCAATGTATAGAACAATGAAAAGCACAGGACTAGCCACTGCCATCGCGGTAGTTTTGGTAACTCCTCTCAGTCAACAAGCGATAGCGGCTTCTGAACAAGCGAAGGCTTTTCCACCACTCGCACCGTTGGGATCACCACCCATACCGCCTGATAATAAACAATCAGATGCCAAGGTGGAATTAGGCAAAATACTGTTTTTTGATCCCCGCGTGGCAGGTGATACCTCGACAGCCTGTTCTACCTGCCATGAACCTGATCAAGGATGGGCTTGGAGCGACAACTTCTCGCGTGGATATCCCGGAACGGTTCACTGGCGCAATAGTCAGACCATTGTTAATTCTGCTTACTACGGTAAATTCTTCTGGGCAGGGGCAGCGAGATCATTAGAAGCACAAGCACCCGCCGCCGCAAAAGGGGGCGTGGCTGGTAATGGTGAAAACGACATCATGGAAGCGCGTTTGGCTTTAATTCCTGAGTACCGCAAGCGTTTTAGAGAGGTTTTCGGTAGCGAATGGCCGCTGATTGATGATGCTTGGCGAGCCATTGCTTCTTTTGAACGTACCCTGGTACAGCGAGATACACCACTTGACAAATACCTGCAAGGTGATAAAGAAGCACTCAGCGAAGAACAAGTTCGCGGCATGGCTTTATTCAATGGCAAAGCGGGATGTATCCAATGTCATAATGGCGCGTTAGCCTCTGATGACAGTTACTACAACATCGGTGTACCCCCGTCAACACGCTGGGAAGAAGACGGCTTAGCTCAAATTACTTTCCGTTTTGAGTATTATTCAAAAGGGGCTAACGAAGAACTGTATCGCACTGCTAAAGCGGATGCCGGCTTATATTTCCGCACAAAAAACGAATGGGACAAGGGCAAATTCCGCACCCCTTCTCTGCGTTATACCATGTACACCGCGCCCTACATGCACAACGGCGCATTTTATGAACTTGAAGAAGTCATCAATTTCTACAATCAGGGCGGATTCGACGAAGAGGCTCGTACAACCGATTGGCCAAAAAACAAGAGCAAACTCATAAAACCGCTGGGCTTGACTGAAGAGGAGAAAGAAGAATTATTGGCTTTCTTAGAAGCATTCTCTGGTGAAGAAATTCTCATGGAAAGACCCGAATTACCCCCTTACGCGCCATTGTTTACCAAAGCAGAATTAGAGGCATTGAAAAAGTAAATTCACCATTTGAGGACAGGAGTTCAAGATGACAACTAAAACGCATGAAGAATCTGCGGCGGAACATGGCAAATGTATGTTGAATCGCAGAGAGTTTATGCTCTATAGCGGTGCCACCGCAGCCGCTGTGAGTACCACGACGATTACTTTATTTCCTGGCACAACTCAAGCCCAAGAGGCACGAGTCGTTGGATATCCACGTAAACTCATCGCTAAATTGAGTGAACTGAAAGACCATGAACCAGTGAACTTCAATTACCCGGATGACAACAAAAATGCCTCTTGTATGCTGGTAAAAATGGGTAATGTCAAAGCAGGTGGCGGTATAGGCCCTCAAAACGATGTCGTGGCATTCGGCTCCCTATGTACCCATCAAGGTGGTCCATTAGCAGGTACTTACAAAGTCACGGATGATCAACGGACATTAGGTCAATGTCCCTTCCATCTATCAGTGTATGACTTACGCCGCCATGGAATCATCGTCTCTGGTCAAGCCTACCAGAGTTTGCCACAGGTTATGCTAGAAGTCGATGGTGATGATGTCTATGCAGTAGGCATGATGGGCCTTTTATATGGTCGCAATGAAAACCTGATGACTGCTTAAAGCGTTTTTGGAGTACAACGCTTCAGCTTTGTATTTTTTTGGAGTACAACGCTTCAGCTTTGTATTTTTTTTGGAGTACAACGCTTCAGCTTTGTATTTTTTTGGAGTACAACGCTTTAGCTTTGGAACCAAAGCTGAAGCGTTGGACTCCATTTTTAACTTAGGAAACATAAGATGTCAACCAATTACTATCTACCTGAAGACAAAGTGCCATTGCCACCCAAACATGCTGAGGTACTAACCACTTGCTGCGACTATTGCATCGTCGCTTGTGCTTATAAAGTTTATCGGTGGCCTCTCTGTTCCGGTGATGGGGGTCCAAAAGCGAATGAAAATGCTTATGGGATCGATTTTCCGAGCAATGCTCTCCAAGACTGGGTTGCGCCTGCACAGCATAATGTTGTCATACACAACAGGGTTCCCCATAATGTCGTCATTACCCCAAACAAGGATGCCAAAACGGTTAACACCAATGGCGATTCCAGTATACGCGGCGGCTTGATTGCCCAAAAATGCTACAATCCCAAAACACCGACCCGTGACCGTTTAACCACACCACTGCTACGGATTTATGGCATTTTACAACCCGTGCCCTGGGATTTTGCCCTTGACATTGCTGCTGAAGTGGCTAAACATGTCATTGCTAAACATGGTGCCAATGCTTACTCGGTGAAAACGTACTCTTATCAGTACATTGAAAACACTTATGCGATCACAAAATTCGCAGCGCGTCATATTAATACAGCCAGTTTCACATTCCACGATACCCCTTCTGATGTCACTTCCACCCCAGGATTCAGAGATGCCGGCTTTGATAACTTTGGCCCCTCGTATGATGACTGGAAAAATTCTGAAGTGCTGATGTGTTGTGGTACTGACCCCTACGAAACCAAGACGATCCTCTTTACTCAGCATATCATGCCAGGTATCCAACGTGGCATGAAGGCGATTATGGTCAATCCACGCGAAACGGCGGGCGTTGCTTATGTCAAGAAGATGGGTGGTTTACATTTAGACCTTTATCCGGGTACGGATACCATATTATTAGGTGCCATTGCTCGCGTCGTATTGGAAAATGGCTGGGAAGACCAGGAATGGCTTAAAAAGTGGGTGAACAATAAGTGGGAATCTAACTCTGGCTTTGGTCAAGGAACTCGTAACACGCCCTGGCAATGGCGTACCACTTGGGGCAAATTCCAAACCAATGGCTTTGAAGACTACAAAAAATGGTTGCTCTCCCAACCCGAATATGAACTGGCAAAAGCCGCTGAAATCACCGGCGTAGATCCAGAAAAAATCAAGACCGCCGCAGAATGGATTGCCAAACCCAAAGCCGATGGTACCCGTCCGAAATCTTCATTTGGTATTGAAAAAGGCTTTTACTGGTCTAATAACACCGGCAACACCAACGCCATTTCCTCTTTAGCCACTATCTGCGGTGCAGGTGGTCGCCCGGGTCAAGTCGTTGGACGCTTCGGCGGACACCAACGTGGTGGACAGCGTGGTGGTGGACTCCCTCGCAATAAATCACCGGAAAAAGTGCCAGGTCGTCGTCGTCGCGCCTTAGATACTGACCGTTGGCTCGTTTCCGGTCATACTCGTATGGCACATGTCATTGGTACAACTTGGATTCAAGCCATGTGCGGTTCCCAAGGGCTGCAAGAGGCATTTCAAGAATTGGTCGTTAAAAATCCCAATCAAGTGCGTACCCACGACAAACAAGAAATCATAGATACGCTCAAAGCGCGTGCGGACTCAGGCGGAATGGTCGTCATTGACCAAGATATTTACCTCCGCAATCCCATCGGTTCTCAATTTGCTGATATTATCTTCCCAGCCGCAACTTGGGGCGAAGAAGACTTCATGCGCGCCAATGGTGAACGTCGTCTGCGTCTCTATCAGAAATTCTATGATGCCCCCGGTGATGCCAAGCCAGATTGGTGGATTATTGCCCAATTAGGCAAGCGGATGGGCTTTGACGGCTTTGATTGGAAAAACGCCAACGATGTCGCAGAAGAATCTTCACGCTTCAGTCGTGCCGGGCGCAAAGCTTACCACATGCTCAAAGTCTATGCCCATAATCATGGACGTACCTTGCATGAACAACTGCGTCTATTAGGTGCAGACGGTATCCAAGGTCCCACCTTCATCAATGATAAAGGGGAATTGAAGGGAACAGTGCGATTGCACAATACGCTTGCCACAGAAGAAGACTGTGCAGAAAGACAAGGTACCAATGGCCCTTGGGGTGCAAACATGGTCAACAAGAAGATGACCCACTTCAACAGCCAAACCGGTAAAATCAATCTCCAGAAACATCCTTGGAGCCTGTTTTCTGATTACTGGGCGTGGTTAAAGCCTCAGGGCGAAGAGTTATGGATGACCAACGGTCGCATCAACGAAGTCTGGCAATCCGGCTTTGACGATCAACAACGTCGTCCCTATATCACACAACGTTGGCCTGAAAACTTTGTCGAGGTTCATCCTGATGATGCGAAAGCACGGGGTATTGAATCAGGTGACTATGTGATGTTGCACTCAGATCGCGTTCCCTCCCATAAGGACACGATTATTGGAGTCTATAACGATCACTTCCAATTCGCCTCCCTTATGGAACGCGGACATATTGAACTGTCCAAGGCGGCGGTAACAGCAGTGGCAGTGGTCACACCCCATATCAAGAAAGGGGTGCTATACACCATGTTCATTGACATGCGCCAGCCCTCCAATGCGATCATGCCAAGAGTAGTCGATCACATCAGTGGTAATTACAACTATAAACTGGGTGTCGTAAAAGTCAATAAGCTCGGTGAATCCAAGTATAAGAAGGAATTCCGCAGCATGTCGTTTGCGCCCAGAAATATTACTTAGTACACTGTCAATTTGAATTTGTCTGCTGATATCAAAAGACCTGACAGGTTTCCAAAACCTGTCAGGTCTAACACTACCCGTCAAAATAACCTTCTCTCGTTCCCAAATTCTATTTGGGAATGCCTTCCACGACGCTCTGCGTCGTGTGGCTGGACGCTGAGCGTCCATGAATGGGTTCCCAAACAGAGTTTGGGAACCAGAAAAAGTGGCACCCTTTTTCTGAAAATTGAACGGTTGCGGTGGGTTTCGTTTCACTCTACCCACCCTACGCTTGCTGAAAGGTGGGTTTCCACTTCGTTCCTACCCACCCTACGCTTCAATGCCATTAAGTTAAGTCTTGGAGTC
>JAGLHR010000283.1 GCA_023143415.1 Thiomargarita sp.
ACGAGAAAACTTGATGATCGAGTTTCATTAAGATCACCTATAACATTTTGAGATTCTAACCAGCATCGTTTTTGGTTAATTGATGAATTAATGATTAATCGTAGAGTGAGTATAGCGATACTTCGTATTGCTATGCTAAATTTCGTTCTTCTTAATTATTCGTGTCCAAAGGATACTGGTGAAATTTTAGGATTTATTGTTAAGGACGAGATGAAAAATAATAAGGCAAACAATGCGAGTATTACTTATCTATTCAGAACCAGATACCTCTCCATATTATCTTCAATCCCCTATGGAATGCCTTCATCTTGCGGCTGCCATAGAAAATCAACATGAAGTTCAAATTTATGACCAGAATGTGGATGAACAATGTTTAGATACTGTCATATCTGAATTTGCTCCCGATGTCATTGGAGTATTATTTGCTATGAGGTGTTTAGCAGCTTCATACCGTATTGCCCATCAGTTCAAGCATAAGGGATATATTCTGATTGCTGCTGGAAAATATCCAACATCTAAACCAAAGGAATGTATTGAAACCGGGTTTGATATCGTCTTCCGAGGCAACGTTGAGGATACGCTATCTGATTTTTTGGATAATCTGAGTTTGAAATATCCTTTCGTGAATCCAAAACGGGTACAATCATCGGGCTACTTTTTTAAAGACAGTAATGGAGATTATATAGATACGGGCATAGCTAATTCTTTAGAAGCCAATAGTTACGCTCTGGCACGTCACTTGATACCTCAAAAATACCATCGTCATTATTCACATGGTTTCTTGATAGGCTCAAAAGGTTGCCTGTTTAATTGTGTTTTTTGTACCTCTTCAGGCACTGGTTATAAGGCACGAGAGCCTAAAGCGGTTGTAGATGAACTTGAGTACATTGTCAAAGTTGAAGGACATAAGGCCATTCATTTTGGTGATGATATTTTCACTTATGATCCGGACTGGGTTATTGCACTCTGTCGCGAAATAATGGCGCGTCAACTCATTTGCAACTGGTCTGTTAATTCTAGAAGTGATGTGCCATCAAAACATTGGCTTATGTTCGACTGGATGTATCAAGCCGGATGTAAAATAGTCGCTTTCGGGATCGAATCTGCGGATCAAAAAACGTTGAAAAATTCCAGAAAAGGTCTTAAAATTAACAAAATTATGCCGGTTATTAGCCGGGTAAAGGAAGCAAAAATTGGGATTCGCTGTAACCTGATGATTGGTTTACCGGGTGCGACATATCAAGATCATCTCTCAAGCATTGATTTAATGGAAGCTATTCAACCGAGCCAGATTGTAGCCAGCCTCTGTATTCCGTATCCCGGTTCCAAAATGGGTAACAATCCAGAACAGTTTGGCATTCGGTTTAAGATTCAAAACTGGGAGACATTATTGGAAAAAGATTATTGCGATCCTAACCAGTTAGGCCAGATTGTCGAATATAAAAACATCAATACCGAAGAAATCATCCAATTTGCAGAGACGCTTGTGCAAAGATTGGAACCTTATGGCTATATTAGCATTAGTCAAGATAATGAGCGTTCTGAATGTCCTGAAAAGATAATCAAAACTTTTTTGGATAAACCTAAATTACCAATGGTACGGAACGAAAGCGGACGACGTGATTATTATCGCCGTGCTTTGGAACCTGATTGGATACTATAACAGGATAATTAATGAAAGTATTACTTCTCTACCCAAATCTTAGGGGCATGTATGTCATGCCCACGGCAGTGGCTATATTTTCGGCCTTATTGAAACAAGATAACCATGAAGTGAGGCTTTTTGATACCACTTATTGGGAATTCCCAGAGGATGGGATAGTTAATCATGACAAATATAAGGCAGCCACTTTACAAGTTCAGCCTTATCAAAAGGCTAAGAAACAAGTGCCATTATATACGACTAACGTGTATGAAGAATTTAACAAAGAAGTGGCCGCTTATGAGCCCGATTTAATCGCGTGTTCAGCAACAGAAGACTTGTTCCCGTATGCCATGAAGCTGTTGCGGAATTTACGCACGAAAGGCAAAGCGAAAACCATTCTAGGTGGTTTATTTGCCACCTTTGCACCGAATAAAGCGATTCAACCTCCTGAAATTGATATAATTTGTTTGGGAGAAGGCGAATATCCTTTACAAGAACTTTGTAAAAGAATTGATAAGGGGCAAAGTTATACTGACATACCCAATCTTTGGGTAAAACAAGATGGCGTTGTTATTAAAAATAAAATGACCAGCCTAACCGATATTGATCATTTACCTTTACTGGATTTAGAGATATTTGATGAATCGCGTTATTATCGTCCTTTTGCTGGTAAAATTTACAGAACCATTCCGGTAGAAACTCATAGAGGTTGTCCATATAAATGTACTTATTGTAATTCGCCAGCCCAAGAAAGGCTCTATAAAAAAGAAAATTTACAGTTTTCTAGGCTCAAATCAATAGAAAGTCTTCGGCGTGATCTGCTGTTTTATAAAAATGAGGGACAAGCTGAATACTTATTTTTTTGGGCTAATACTTTCTTGGCTTTATCAAATCAATATCTTGAAGAATTGGCTGAAATGTATATCAGTGAAATTGGCTTGCCTTTTTGGTGCCAAACTCGACCTGAAACATTATCCGAAAAACGGGTACAAATCCTTAAAAAAATGGGGCTTAATTCGATCACGTTGGGTATTGAACATGGTAACCCGCAGTTCAGAGAAAAAATTTTAGGTCGGAAGATTAGTAACAAAGTGATCATGGATTCAGTTCACCGGTTGGCCGATTACGACATCAAATTTTATGTGGACAACATTATTGGACTTCCTACAGAAACCCGCGAACTGGCGTTTGATACAATACGTTTAAGTAAACAAATTCCAACAATGGATCGAAATATGTTCACTTTTTCCCCTTTTCATGGCACACCATTACGGGATTTAGCGGAAAATATGGGATATATAGATTCTAACCTCATTGCCAGCTCTATTATTGGAATGAGTGTGCTTAATATGCCACAGTTTTCTAAGGAAGCCATTGAAGGTGTGCGACGTTGTTTTGTACCATATTTGCTTTTAGAAGAGAAAAGATGGCCTGAAATTGAGTTAGCAGAGCAGTTAACACCAAAGGGAGATAAGATTTGGGAAAAGATTATTGCTGAATGTCGGGAACGGTTTTTCCCCTCTTCAACCAAGAATGACTGAGTTTTTATCTGAGGTAAGAATTATTTTAGTCTCTAAGTACTGCACTATTTTTATATTTAACTGATGTTACGCACCTTGATTCTTATCAGGGTTATGTAAGCGCACAAAACATCACGCATTGATGCTTATGCTCATAAAAACTATGTGGTATTTTGACGAATTGAAGTAAACCGCCTGAATCCAGCATCAATTGCCGTTTGTGTTCTTCATTACCAGAAGTTGAGTGCGTAACATCAGATATTTAAATCAATTTTGTAGTTGTAATGGTAGAATCATATATTCTACGATTTAGAAAGTTTAACTGAAACATTAAGAGGTATGTTGTAAGATGGAAGAATTAAAAACTTCTATAAAATACCCTGAATTGGCCATACAGGCTAATAAAGAGGAAATGCTCAGCAACATGGCAGAGTTTATTCAGCCACGCAAAACAGATGTCCTTTTGGATATTGGCACCGCGATGGGAGATGCGGCGTTTGCCCTGGCGGATCATGTGAAAACGATCCATGGCATAGATATTAATCCAAAATATCTGGCAAAAGCACAGAAGATGGCAACAGAGAAGGGTATTGGCAATATTGAATTCAAGATCGGAACTGCTGATGGTCTTGAATTTCCTGATGATTTTTTTGATATCGTTATCTGTCGACTTGCCATTCATCATTTTTCCGAACCAGTGAAAGCACTCTCTGAAATTAACAGAGTACTTAAACCCGGTGGTAAATTTGAGATATCAGAGGTGGTGTATTCTGATTTTGTCAGGTCCCAGTGGTCTATTATAAACCATCTCAAAGAACCCTATGACCGTCTTTACACCTATCTGGAACTTGTTCATATGCTGAACCGTGCCGGATTTGAAATTATTTCCATCCGTCCTTTTAATTACAAGACCTATAGAGGCGTAACAAAATGGTTGAATACTTGGTTCGGAGAGGGAAACAACGAACCCAAAGAGCGGATGAAGGATGCCATCCTGAAACTTGACAAGCGGGTATTGGAGGAGATGCGTTTCACAAAAGACCCTGATCCTGAGCAGGGATGGGTATGGTACTATAATTGTATGGAAATACTTTCTGTCAAGAAGGCAAAGCCAGCCTAGATTGCGTTCTGATAGGAATTAACTTTTCAACCCTGTAGAAATAGACGAAAGCTATCTATATAAAGAAAAGGCTAGGGTGGGTAATTAATTATTACACCCATCGTATCAAAGAATATTTTGCTGGGCAGTTGTTGCCCACCATAACAAATGAGAAGATTCATAATGTTCTTGACGACAATGATTGTAGTAGGAGGCATTGTATATGGTGGTAAAAAAATTTATCAGCAACGCTTCAAAATAAAACAACAATTAGTTAAAAGAGAAAACGTAATCTCTAAATCCCCAGTTTCTAAACAGAACAAAACATTAGTCGATATAACCCAACAAACGAATAACCGTAATAAACAAATCCTAAATCGTAATATTGTTCTTACTGGTGTCTTTCTTGGTGTGATGATTGCGGTTTCTCCGTTTTTTCCGCCAATACAATTTTTGGCTATTCCGGTCATTTTGTACACATTGGGACCAGTATTGCAAAAAACGACTGATAAACTTAAACAAGGCATAATTGGGGCAGATATACTGAATTTTGTAACCATTTTGGGCTGTATTTTATTTGGCTTTTATTTTTTAGGCTTGTTTGCAATATTTACATATAGCATAGCACAAAAATTTATAATCAAGGTTCACGAATATTCTCACAGCAATTTAGTTGATGTTTTCCAACAAATACCCAAATCTGTGTGGATCATTGTCGATGACGTTGAACTACATATTCCTTTCCAAGAGATCAAGGTTGGGGATATTGTGGTTGTTCATGCCGGTGAGGTTATCCCAGCGGATGGTATTGTTAGCAGCAGAATCGCAAGTGTTGATCAACAGATTCTGACTGGTGAAGCCAGACCCGTTGATAAATGTATTGGGGATGAAGTCTTTGCCTCGACCACCGTCCTAACCGGACAGATTTGTATTCGAGTTGAAAAGGCCGGCGAAGAAACAACAGTGGCTAAAGTGGGGCAGGTTTTAAATAATATGGTTGACTTTAAATCTGCAAAAGAGTTACGGGCTGAAAGATTAGCTGATCAAACCGCTCTTCCCACATTAATAGCTGGAGGAATTGCTTTCCCCATTTTGGGAATCTCAGGTGCCATGGCGGTTTTAGGTTCTCATTTTACCAATAAAATGCGGATGATTGCGTCACTTAGTATATTAAATTACCTCAATATTGCTTCTAAGAATGGTATTCTTATCAAAGATGGACGCGCATTAGAATGGCTTGAACAAGTGGATACGATTATTTTTGATAAAACGGGCACGTTGACAGAAGATCAACCTACTGTCGGTTTCATTCATTCCAGTACTGATTATTATAGTGAGAATGATGTTTTACGCTATGCGGTTGCTGCTGAATATAAACAGACTCATCCCATTGCCAAAGCGATTATTCAAGAAGCGGAGAAGCGAGAGTTACTGATTCCAACTATTGATGAAACCGAGTATCAAATTGGATATGGTCTGACTGTTCAAGTAGAAGGTAAAACTGTGCGTGTCGGTAGCAAACGATTTATGGAAATGGTCAATATCCCCATTCCATCAACGCTTCAGGAAGTTGAAAAAGTTTGCTATCAAGAAGGTCATTCATTGATAATGGTCGCAGTGAACGAGCAATTAATCGGTGCAATTGAGTTACTACCGACAATTCGTCCAGAAGCCAAAGCGGTAATTCAACAATTGCGTCAACTTCCGCAGATTAAGGCGACTTATATTATTTCTGGTGATCATGAAATGCCAACTCGTCAGCTTGCTAAAACGCTGGGGATTGATCATTACTTTGCCGAAACGCTTCCCGAAAACAAGGCTAATATCATTGAACAGTTACAACAAGAAGGTCAATTTATTTGTTATATTGGTGACGGGATTAATGATGCCATTGCCTTGAAAAAATCTCAGGTTTCTATTTCTCTGCGTGGGGCTTCAACGGTTGCTACAGATTCGGCCCAAATTATTTTGCTGGATAAAGGGCTACAACACTTGAATTTGCTATTCGATATTGCCAAAACTTATAACCGCAATATGGATGTCACGCTTGCTTTGGTAGTCACCCCCACTTTTGTTGGAATAGGGGGAGCCTATTTACTGGGGCTAGGCTTTGGCAGTACGGTTTTTTTGAGTCTATTCGCATTATTGAGTGGAACAAGTAGTGCAATGTTTCCTTTATTTTATGATCCCGCAAAAAAATTGAACTTGAGAAGTTCCCAAATAAAAAGAGAGGAATCCGCACCGTCAATAAAAACCAATGTTTTATAATTATTATGGATGAATTTAAACAAGCACAACAATTATACGATCAACAAGCTTTATGCTATGCAGAACAAGCTAATGCTAATAAAAATCTGCTAGAAACCAGAAAACTCGTATATCGTTTATTAACTCCGGTTACCAACAAAAAAATATTGAGCATCGGTTGTGGTGATGGCACAGAATGCGTGTCGTTTTCAAAAAACGGGGCTGAGGTGGTTGGCATAGATAGCTCCAGTGAGTTTATAAGCCTTGCGAAAAATAAATACTCGGAATTGGGAATGGATTTTCTGGTAATGGATTATGCAGAAACTTCCTTTGAAAATATGACGTTCGATGGCATTATTTCTATTATGTCAATCATGTATAAAGAGGATTTGACGACAGTCCTACTGGAATTAAAACGCATTTTAAAGCCAGACGGAACCATGATTGTTGTTGTGCCACATCCGATTAGAAAAATGATCAAATATGCTAATTTTGATTATTTTGCCTCTGGTTTACATTATGAAACATGGGAGGAGGTTACAAGGTATAATTATTATCGAACCTTAGAAGAATACTTTCGTTTGATAAAAGCAAGTGGTTTAAATATTGAGAAGCTATTGGAACAAAAACCTCAGCTTGATGAGCCTTATCAGGTTACAAATAACGTGAGTGAACATTTGTATCCTCATAGCTTAATATTTGTTTTGCAGGCAGCGTAGCTTATGTACACAAAGCGAAACACGCTCCGCATTTTATGATGGTGACGACGAGGAAATTTCAACTGCTTCACTACTTAAGCCATGGCGAACAGGTTCGCCTACAACCATAGTCAGGTAGGGTGGGCAACGTCCTGTTGGTGCAACGGCACACGTTGATGAACAAGAACTGACCGGTTTCAAAAAACGGTCAGTTGGGTAGGCCGTTGCATATATGTTTTGTGTGCATCGGCATATCACATCAGGAACATATCGGGTAAATGATGTTTTAACGCCGCTGCACCAACCTTGCCCACCCTACATGGCTACATGAGTCAAGTAGTCAAGTAGGGTGGGTAGGAACGAAGTGGAAACCCACCATTTTTCAACATGAGTAAAGTAGTAAAGTAGGGTGGGTAGGAACGAAGTGGAAACCCACCATTTTTCTACTATTGATAACAGTTCAGTGTCAAACGAGAGTGGAATTTCAAACCCTGTTATACCGTGCAAATAAAACCCATTAATTTATCAAAAAAAAGCCCCAAGTCAAACGACTTGAGGCTTTAATTTGAAGAAGGGGTGTTTTAAGGTTTTACCCTTTCGCCTGTCATGTTGGTGGGCAACTACCAATGAGGAACTTGATCAATAGACTCCCTTTTGAAAACAAAATGAGTCTCATTTCCCATTTCTCCAGCAATAAAAAGTGGTTTTTGTATTTCTGGTACATTATATACTTCATCACAGATATGATATTTTCTACATTTCTTAGGTTCTTTTTTTTGACACTCTTCACGTATTTCACACTTTTCACGTATCTTTTCTTCACAAACTTTTTGTTGAAGGTTTTTTTCTTTGCAAATTCTCTTAATCTTAGTTCTTACCTTTTCCTCAAACTCACATTCTTTTTTACATTGAGCTAAATTCTCTTCTTTTTCCTTACTTGCTTTTTTATTAAGCATGGTAGTTTCTTCTTCCACAGATGAATTGACTTGTGTAAACATTTCAGCAACAGGTAATCCCGGTGTAGAAATAAACTTTAACAAGTGTTTTGTGTAAAGACCGTTTTTATCATCCTCGTCGCCATCACTGGATGATTTATCTAATGTCGTTGCAAAAGCAAAAAAAGTATGACTAGGTGGTTGTCTGGGAGGATTTGGCTCTGCATTTTGATTAGTTTGTTTATTTCCATCACGGCAAGCATCAATAATGACAAAATTGATATATTTTTTTAATTCATTTTTGAAAGAAACATCTGGTTTGTCACCTCTGATGTCTTCTTGATTTCCTTCGTTTTTTTTATCTTCACTTTCACCTTTATTAGGAGAAGACTCCATCATGCTTCTTATCATTTTATCAATTGTACGATGTTTTATTGCCACCTTGTCGTAAGAACATACATCATTAGTACATGCTGGCTTATCTGTACTTGACATCAAATAATAATCTCCGCCTTGATCAGTGCCTTGATCAGAACCATGACCTGCAAAATAAAGCAAATTGACATTTCTTTTGGCTTTTTGTTCCTCCTTGTTGAAGAGATAATAAATCGCAGAATACATCTTTTGTTTGTTTGCATTTAATAACAGTCTAACTCTAAATCCCAGTTCCTTTAATGTTTTTCTCATATCACAAGCATCATTGAGGACATTAGGAAGGTCGCTAAGAGAGTTATCCGGTGGTTTACTTTTATACTGATACTCAGGTTCACATTCTCTACCTTTAAAGCTGTCATCATTCTCATCTTTGAACTGTGGTGAATGTCCCATATACTTGTAATTACCAATGATCACAGCTGTTCGCTGTTCTTCTAGTAATTCTTCAGCTTTCAAATGAATGTTCCCTTGAAATACAAAGAAACATAATAAAAATAAAGTAATATTTCGCATTGTTATGTTATCCGTTGGTTAAGTGGTATTAATCAAAAGTCCAGTTTATAGAAACATTAACGCTATAAACTTCTTCTTCAATAGGTACTTGTTTTTCACCTGTACGATCAAGAGCTGAACCAATGATATATTGATACCTATCCAATGAAATTCCATAAGTTAATTTGCCACCTAAACCACTAACTCTGGTAATAATTCCGTTAAAATAAATACCAAATTTATGAGATTCCGCCTTTTCATCTTCTAGAGTAATGTCATTTTGTTGATCAGAAAGAATAGGAGAAAGAATATTATCATCTGAAATAGCGTTAATATTATAAGTATAATGATAATCTCCAGTTAATCTTCCGTATGAGTAATAAAAACCCAATTTTTTATTTCTTCTTACATCTAAAGGAAATACATAACCAAGTCCTGCAAAAAAACCTTTTGTATCTAAATCAATATGGGTCTTAGTAATCCTTTGTTGTTCTCCTAGTTTTATTTCTACATTATCAATACTTGTTTCCCCCCATTTATAACCCATAAACACAGAAAGTTCACTCTCTGAAGGTATCCAAGGTATCCAATTGGTCATTTTTTCAATTTTATGACCAAGTGTAATTGCATAGTCAGTGCGGTAAAAACTTGAATCTCTATCTGTCAGTTCGGATTTTTCAAACAAGCTAAATATGCCTTTATCAGTATGTTGTGCATATCCATCAAGAGAAAAATTACCAATAATTGGAATATTAGCAAAAGTGGTAGATAAACCTATACCATAAAAAGGGCTATTATCACTAATTTTTGCAGATACGTAAGGAGACGTATGACTCGAATATAACATACCGGTAATCAGTCTAGTTCTAAATGAGCTATCAATAGGAATATATGGCTCCTCATATTCAGGTAAATCAATTTTTAGAAGAATGTCTTCCTCTGTTTTTTGAGAACCTTGTTTTACTTCAGTTTGGTTAATACTAATATTCAAATTATCTTCACTATCAACTATCACATCAGGTTCTGAAAAAACAATTGATGAATACATCAGTAAAAACACGGTTAGTAATTTTTTCAATTTTTACTCCTCATAAAACGGTGAAAATTAATAACTGATGTTACGCAAAGCGATTCTATTCGAGCTTAGAAATCCGATTTTTTGAAAAAATGGCTTAAACATCTTGGAAACATAGTGCGTAACATCAGTATGGTAGGTCGGGTTAGCTTATCAAGCGTCGCGTGATAACGTAACCCGACATTTACCTAATAAATCGCCCTGCCTGGTTCCCAAACTCCGTTTGGGAAGCACGGACGCTCTGCGTTCTGTTTTCCAAGCACACGACGCGGAGCGTCGTTGAAGGCATTCCCAAACAGAGTTTGGGAACGAGAAACTAATTATATTATTTAGTATGTTAATTGGTGATGGTATTGTTAATAGTTACAGGATTAAACGTGAAAACTTCAATATCTGTACTAATCTTATTGCCATTGGATGGATGCAGAAGCCTACCACCAATTTCATACGAACCAGCCGGCTCAATACCGTTGAAGGTGTATTCATACAGGAGTGGGATAATCTCACCTTTTAGCAATAACTCGGTTGGTTTAATAAGAGATATGACAGAATTATCAGGTAATTTAACCCATAATACTCCCCATACTGTTTTTACAACTTTGCTCTGTTCACATGATAAGTCTGAGTTATCAGGACCTTTGATATTAATATTAATAACAATTTGATCATCTTTCACCAGATTATTTTTGTTAAGAACAATGTCAATGGATGGTTGGCAAAGTTGTAGTTTGGTATCCTCAACAGAGATATTGCAAGGATTATCCGGTAGCTTACAAGAAGCGATACC
>JAGLHR010000284.1 GCA_023143415.1 Thiomargarita sp.
TCCAATCCTTTCTTATATACAATCCATGTAGTTATTGTTTGGGTAACGAGAAAAAACGAGAGTTATCAGTTAAACTAAAAGTTTTTCTCAACATTAAAGGAGCAACAAATGAAGACAATCGTCTTTTTACTACTAATTTTGCCTCACAAAAATGGTGAGCGCGACGGCTGAACTCAGCTTTTCAGCGTTAAAACCCATTAACCATATCGGTGAATGTCTCTTTTTAACCTTACAAGAAAACCTCCAAGCCAGCTCTCGTTTTCATCGCGTTGATTTATGGGCGGCGGTACAATTACCCAGCGGTGACTTATTATTTATGACTCCGTTAGCCTTTGCGCCCTTTAGTCCAAATCCGCAATTTTTCCGAGAGTCTTTGGAAGCCACAAAAAGGGTGCATGATATTTTTGATTTTGAAGTGGTTGTGGGTTTGAGTGGCACTTATACCTTCTATGCGGTTTATGTTGATGAGGGCAAAAATCCCTTAACGGACGGAGATTCTGTCTATCGTTCTAATATTGCCTTGGTGTCCACAACGTTAAGTGATGAACCACCATTGATACCCGTAATTGATTGTGTTGCCGTGCTGCCAGCCCCGACAGAATTATCTGCTGAGGCGGGCGATGCCTCTGTCAAGGTGACTTGGGCTACTTTGACGGATGCCGCTTCTTATGTTATTTATTGGCAAGCCTCTGATAGTTCTGGGGATAATCTGTTGGTGCCAGCGATTTCGCAGTCGTATATGCACACGGGGTTGGTTAATGGGGTAACGTACAGCTATTGGATGACCGCAAAAGATGCGGCGGGGGTTGAAGGGGTGACTTCGTTAAAGGTTGACGCTATCCCAATGGAGACTGTCAAACCCCCTCCTGCCCCTATCGCTTTATCCGCCGAAGCGGGTGATGCAGTCGTGAACTTTTCTTGGCAAGCAGTGCCAGGGGCTGTTTCTTATATGCTTTATTGGCAAGCCGCCGGGGGCGCAGTGGAGCGTTTTTCTATGTCAGATACGGTATTTACCCATAATGGACTGGTTAATGGTACAAGCTATAGTTATTGGGTGACAGCTGTGAATGCGGCAGGGCTGGAAAGTGGTCCTTCAGCCAGTTTTACGGCAACTCCACAGGCTGCAGTTCCTTCACCGGGCGATGTGTTTAGGGATACGTTAGGAGATGGCAGTTTAGGACCAGAAATGGTGATGATTCCCGCCGGTTCCTTCCAAATGGGCGATATTCAAGGCGGTGGAGATTCTGATGAACTGCCAGTCCATTGGGTTTCTGTGAGTGCTTTTGCGATGGGGCGTTATGAAGTCACTTTTGCGGAATATGACAAGTTTGCGGATGCGACGGGGAGAGAAAAACCTTACGATAGTGGCTGGGGGCGTGGTAATCGTCCTGTTATTTACGTCTCCTGGAATGATGCCACTGCTTATGCTGCCTGGTTGAGTGAACAAACCGGGAAAGCATATCGTTTGCCGACAGAAGCTGAATGGGAATATGCGGCGCGAGTGGGAATGGATACGAAGTATTGGTGGGGGAATGAGATAGGTTCTAATCAAGCGAATTGTGATGGTTGTGCTAGTCAATGGGATGACATACAAACTGCGCCGGTTGGCTCTTTTGCAGCGAATCCTTATGGATTATATGATACGGTAGGGAATCTCTGGGAATGGACTTGTTCAGAGTACGAGAGTTCATATAATGGAAAAGAGGAATACTGTGGTAGCGGTGATAGCTGGCTGCCTGTGGTTCGCGGTGGCTCGTGGGGCAACTGGCCGACGCACGTGCGAGCGGCGAGCCGTCTCTACTACTCGCATGGCACCCGCTACTACAGTGTGGGGTTTCGCCTCGCCAGGTAACGCTTTGATATTTAACGCTTTTATCCTTTTGCGGGGGTCTGGGGGTGCCCCCCAGTACGGGGTTGTAGGGACCGCGCCCCTGCTCAATTTTTTTTAGGGGTATTTCTGGGTAACTACAGGGATTGTATATAAGAAAGGATTGGATCGCGGTGATGCTCGTTTTTAATCCCTTTTTATATACAATCCT
>JAGLHR010000285.1 GCA_023143415.1 Thiomargarita sp.
TTGAAGAAGATCAGATCAAAATTACCTTTAACGATGTTGCTGGTGTTGATGAGGCTAAGGATGAAGTGAGTGAATTAGTCGAGTTTTTACGTGAGCCAGCTAAATTCCAAAATTTGGGCGGAAAAATTCCACGCGGCGTATTGATGGTTGGCGCACCAGGGACAGGTAAAACCTTACTGGCAAAAGCAATTGCGGGTGAAGCTAAAGTACCCTTTTTTACCATTTCTGGCTCTGACTTTGTAGAAATGTTTGTTGGTGTCGGAGCATCCCGGGTCCGCGATATGTTCGAACAAGCGAAAAAACATGCCCCTTGCATCATCTTTATTGATGAAATTGATGCCGTTGGTCGTCATCGCGGAGCAGGTTTAGGCGGTGGGCATGATGAAAGGGAGCAAACGCTTAACCAATTGCTTGTCGAAATGGATGGTTTTGAGGGCAATGAAGGCGTGATTGTGATTGCCGCGACGAACCGCCCTGATGTGTTAGACCCTGCTTTATTGCGTCCTGGCCGTTTTGACCGTCAAGTGGTTGTTCCACTTCCTGATATTCGGGGGCGTGAGCAAATTCTAAAAGTACACATGCGGAAAGTTCCCATTGCTGATAATGTAAAACCGAGTTTGATTGCACGGGGTACGCCCGGCTTTTCTGGAGCAGACTTGGCTAACCTTATCAATGAGGCTGCCTTATTTGCCGCTCGTTCTAACAAGCGTTTGGTAGAAATGGACGATTTTGAAAAGGCCAAGGATAAAATTATGATGGGGGCCGAGCGTAAATCTCTGGTAATGACCGAAGACGAGAAAAAACTCACGGCTTATCATGAAGCAGGTCATGCCATTGTGGGACGCTTGGTGCCTAAGCATGATCCTGTTTATAAGGTAACTATTATTCCCAGGGGACGTGCTTTGGGTGTGACGATGTTTTTACCTGAAACAGATCGTCTTAGTTATAGCAAAGAGTTATTGGAAAGTCAAATTTCCAGTATTTTTGGTGGGCGTGTTGCTGAGGAACTGATTTTTGGAACTGAAGCGATCACAACAGGCGCGACTAATGATATTCAACGGGCGACTGAAATTGCCCGTAATATGGTCACAAAATGGGGCTTGTCGGATCGTCTGGGACCATTGACTTATGGTGAAGATGACAGCGAAGTCTTTTTGGGGCATAGTGTTACTAAACATAAAATGCTTTCTGATGAGACCGCGCATGTCATTGATGAAGAAGTGCGTTCTTTCATTGATCGCAATTATAGTAGAGCTGAACGCTTGCTGAAAGAACATACAAATCTTCTGCATTTAATGGCAGATGCTTTGCTCAAGTACGAAACGATTGGTAGCGAACAAATTGATGATATCATGGAAGGAAAAGTCCCAGGGCCGCCAAAAGATTGGAACAATAATGATAATGACGAGGACAAAAAAAAGGACACCAGTGAGGATAGCAGTCAGGACTCCAGTCAGGACTCCAGTCAGGTTAAGCCTGTCAACAAAATTGGCGAACCTGCCAGTTTACATTAAGGAATGAGAATTGAATCACATACGAAACTAAACCTGTCAGGTTTTAAAAAACCTGTCAGGTTTGGCTTGAAAGTTTCGGATGTTATTAAAGCTTCATTCCTAAGCGAATTTGGCATTGGAGTCCATTCGAGGCAAAAGTTTTTTAAAGAAAAACTCTTTGCCTCGAATGCTTTAGTTTTGGAATAGGAGTCCAACGCTTCAGCTTTGGAATAGGAGTCCAACGCTTCAGCTTTGGGAAGTCCAGAATAAGAGTTGGATTCCAGAAAAAGACTAAGTCTGTCAGAAAGAAAACATGTTCTTAAAAAATAGCTTACCTTCCCCACAAGTCATGGGAATTATTAATATAACCCCCGATTCCTTTTCGGATGGGGGACATTTTTTTTCCATAGACTCCGCATTGAATCATGCCCGCTTGATAGTCGAAGAAGGGGCGGATATTATTGATATTGGTGGTGAGTCCACCCGCCCCGGCGCACAAGCAGTATCAGTACAAGAGGAACTTGATCGCATTATTCCCATATTAGAAAAAATCCGCGCAGAATGGCCAATAAAAATATCGGTTGATACCAGTAAAGCGCAAGTGATGCGTGAAGCGATTGCTGTCGGTGCCGATATGATTAATGATATTATGGCTCTACGCGGTGAAGGGTGTTTGGCAACAGTTGCTGCTTCGGAGCAGGTGCAAATTTGTCTTATGCACATTCAAGGTGAACCAAGAACCATGCAAGAAAGTCCCCATTATGAGGAGGTGGTTGGTGAAATTAAGGCGTTTTTATTGGAACGAGTACGGGCTTGTTTAGATATGGGCATTGCCTCAAATCGTCTTTTGATTGATCCCGGTTTTGGTTTTGGCAAAACGGTGGCGCATAATTTGCTGTTAATGAGAAAACTAGATGTTTTTAGCGACTTAGGTTATCCTGTTTTGGTCGGACTCTCTCGTAAGTCATTGATAGGTAATATATTAAATAAACCGGTTACAGAACGTTTGTATGGCGGTTTAGCTTTAGCCGTCTTAGCGGTTAGCAAAGGTGCCGCGGTTATTCGTACCCATGATGTTGCAGCGACTGTTGATGCTCTTAAAATGACTGATGCTGTTTTAAATAGTCAGGGCTGAGTACAACGAATTGGCGAAATAAACGAAGTAAAAACGAAATCCGCTATATTGGGTGTCGCCAGTGTTGTTCAATTTTCGTAACGACTCAGCCATTAGCCTTGAAATCAATTTCAAGGCTAAAAGCTAAAGCCTGCTAAACTTTCTTTCTTTTAGTCTGTTTTAACAGACTTGAACTTTCAGCCTTGAAATCAATTGCAAGGCTGAGTCGTTACCAATTTTCGAGGTTTTAATTTTTCTTTAAACTCGAACCCAATTCGTTTATTTCGCCAATTCGTTGTACTCAGATATTAGCCTCGAATGCTTTAGCTTTGGAAAATTTTGGAGTCAAAATAAATAACATAAATATTTGATTTTATTGATAATATGGCAATTATCGAAGAAATTTCTATTAAAAATTACCGGGTATTACAAAATGTCACGCTCAAAGGAATTCAACCCTTTTCCATTTTTTTAGGTCCGAATGGCAGTGGTAAAACCACGTTTTTTGATGTCATCGGTTTCCTTTCCGATTGCCTGACAACTAACGTGCGTAAAGCCCTTGATAATCGTGGCAGATTTCAAGAAGTCATCTCGCGTAATGCGAAAAAGCAAGAGATTGAAATTGTTATTAAATATAGAGAAAAAGCCAAACAGCCTCTTATTACTTATACCCTCGCTATCAGTCAAGAAAAAAATACGCCAATTGTGTCTAGGGAAACGCTTAAATGGCGAAGAGGTTCTCGTGGACAACCCTTTGCTTTTCTTAACTTCAGACAGGGCGAGGGTGAAGTTATTAGTGGTGAAACGCCGGGAACTCATTCCAAAAGAATTCATTATCAAATGGACGATCCAAGTTCTCTTGCTATTAAAACCATTGGACAACTCTCAGATAATCCACGGGTTGCTAGTTTAAGACGCTTTATTGAAAGTTGGTTTTTATCCTACTTTATCCCAGATCAGGCGCGTCAATTAGCCGTTGCTGGCGCAGTGGAACACCTTTCCCGTGAAGGCGATAATATAGCTAATGTGGTGCAATATTTAGCAGATGAACATCCTGAAACAGTAGAAAAAATTTTGCTACAGTTAGCTGAACGGGTACCTAAATTAGAGTATGTTGATTTAGAGCAAACGATTGATGGCAGATTGGCATTGTTATTTAAAGATGCGCCCTTTACAAAACCGTTTTTAGCCCGATTCGCATCTGATGGTACTTTGAAACTTTTGGCGTATTTAATTTTGCTTAATGATCCAAATCCACCCCAATTGCTTTGTATTGAAGAACCTGAAAATGGGTTGCATCATAAACTGCTTGATCCTTTAGGCGAAGAATTAATGAGTTATTCACAAAAATCTCAAATTTTTGTTTCTACCCACTCGCCTTTTTTTGTCAATACGGTGAGAAATGCAAAATCGCTGTGGATTTTTCAACGCGAAGATGATGGTTATGCCACTATCACACGGGCGGATAAGATTCCTCATGCTAAACATTTTATAAATGCTGAAGGAGGATTAGGTGATTTATGGACTGAAGGTTATTTAAAGGGGTTGCCCTATTAGGTGGTTGTTATGCACATCGAATTTTTAGTCGAAGAGCCATCAATGGAAATGGCATTAAAATTCATTGTTCCTAAAATTATTGGCTCACAACATACTTTTTCTATCCATAATTTTCAAGATAAGAAAAGATTGTTAAAACAATTACCTAAACGAATGCAAGCCTACGCCAATTTTCTTCCCTCAGATTCGCGAATTGTTGTTGTCGTGGATAGAGACAATGATGATTGCAAAAAGCTTAAACAGAAATTATGTACGGCTAGTCGCCTTGTGATCGAAAAAAAGGGCAATGTTGTTCTACATCGTATTGCTATTGAAGAATTAGAAGCATGGTTTTTAGGCGATATTCAGGCTATTCGTGGAGAATTTCCAAAAGTACCAGCCAATTTAGATAACAAGAAAAAATTCCGTGATCCTGATGCCATAAAAGGAGGTACTTGGGAAACATTGGATAAATTACTTAAAGATTATGGCTATCAAGGTTTATTTAAAACGCAATTTGCACAACAAATTGCCCCCAATATGAATGTTGAAAATAATCGTTCAAAAAGTTTTCAAGTTTTTCGGGATGGAATTAGGAAAATTGTTAAGTACTGAAACATAAATTATCGGATATGATGGAGTCCATTCGAGGTTTTAGTTTTTTTGAAAAAAAAACTAAAACCTCGAATCCTTTAGATTTGGACGTGACTGACTCAATTGCTGAATGCCAAATCTGAAGGTTTGGACTCCAAAAAGTGTTAAAACTTGTGCTTCAGTACTTAATTAAACACCAAAACGATAGAAAATATGAAAAAATTACCGATTGGTCTCCAAAACTTTCGTAAAATCATTGAAAATGATTATTTATATGGGGTGTTATTTGACAAAAGACACCTTAGGGTGAATATAGGAATTTCTATTTTATCCTTAAAAAATTATGAACATAGTGCCAAATTCGTATTCCACCCTAAGGTGTGTTTTCTCATATAACACCCCATATATAGATAAAACACGAGAAATCTATCAATTAATAACAGGTAGTGAATATGTGTTTCTTTCTCGCCCCCGCCGTTTCGGAAAATCCCTTTTAGTTTCAACATTATATGAAATATTTTCTGGAAAAAAAGCCCTTTTTAAAGGGTTATTTATTTACGATAAAATTGAATGGCAATCTTATCCAATTATTCATATTGATTTTTCTGTCATCGACTATTCAAGTGGTACCGATTTGCGAGAAGGGCTAATCCAGTTAATGAATGGCATCAATTCTGAGTTTCAACTGGGTGTAGATAAACGTGGCTTTAAATCTTATTTTAACCATATTATTCGGGCGTTAAATGAAAAATATGGTTTCGAGGCTAAAGTTTTTTGAAGAAAAACTTTAGCCTCGAAAGTCGTTGTTTTAGTTGATGAATATGATAAACCGATTGTTGATTATATTGACGATATTGAAAAAGCTGAAAAGAATAGAGAAATATTGCGAGACTTTTTTGTCGTATTAAAACAGGCGGATGCCTGTTTGCGTTTTGTGTTTTTAACGGGGGTTTCAAAATTTTCTCGCGTCTCCGTATTTTCAGGATTAAATAATCTGCAAGACATCACTTTACACAAAAAATTTGCCACCCTGCTAGGATATACTCAGCAGGAATTGGAAAGCTATTTTGATAAATATATTCAAAATCTTTGTTTTGAACTTGGAATGAAGAAAGCATTTTTATTGGACAAAATTAAAACTTGGTATAATGGCTATTCATGGAATGCTAAAGATAAAGTATATAATCCCTTTTCGATTCTAAATTTATTGAGCGCACAGCGTTTCAGTAATTATTGGTTTGCAAGTGGAACTCCCACATTTTTGATGAAATTGATAAAAAATACGGCATTGGAAGCCACCGATTTTGAAAATAAAAATGTGTTGAAAAGTGTTTTTGATAGTTATGACGTTGATAATATTAATGTTTTTTCGCTTCTATTCCAAACAGGCTATTTAACGATAACTCAGATTGATAATAAAGGCAGATTTCCAAAAAAATATACGCTAAATTATCCTAATTTAGAGGTTAAGGAAGCATTTCTGACTTATCTATTTGAAAGTTTTACTCAAAATAGGTTGGATGAAATACAACCTGCTGCGGAAGAGTTACGAGAAACAATTTCAATTTAAAATGTAACGACAAAGTTGACTTTCGTTATGATAGTGAATAATAATAACCTTATTATATACAATCCTTGTAGTTATTCTTGTTAAATTAATGCCCTTGATTGAGACATTCTAAGGAAAAATAAATGTACCAATTCACTTTACAAATTACTGATATTCAATTAGAACAATCTCTACGAGAAGTAGCCCAAAAAGAAGGTAAAAACGTACCCGAAATGGCACTGCTTGCTATTCAAGAATTTATACAACAATACCGTTCTATAAATGAACCAACGGATCCTTGGGCAAATCCTAATATGGCTTTACCGAGTATAGATACGGGTATTACCGACTTTGCACGCCATCATGATCACTATTTATATGGAACAGAAACATGAGAGTCATTTTTGTAGATACAGCAGCATTCATTGCATTAGGTAATCAGCATGACGATCTACATAAACAGGCGCGTAATATACAAAAACAATTGGCAAAACATACAGTACAATTTGTGACGACGAATTTAGTGATTGCCGAATATTGTAATGCTTTTAGTTCAATCAAATTGCGTTCCATAGCTATAACAACTGTAGAAACGATTTTTATTTCCAAACGTTGGCAATATATCCACATTGATGAAAATTTAATGCAGCAAAGCTATGTTTTGTATAAAAAAATGACCGATAAAAATTGGGGATTAGTTGATTGTAGTAGTATTGTGCTTGCTAAAAAAATGCAAATTCAAGAAATATTCACAGCTGCTCATCATTTTGAGCAAGCCGGTTTTCAAATTTTACTCAAATAAAAATCTCGAAAAACCTCTGAGGTTTGGCTCCAAATTAAAGTCTATTCTCGTTTTATCGTTCCCTTCGTGAAATTAAATCATCCCAAATTTCAATTTAAAATTTAAAAAAAATGAAACGTAAATTTTTTGGCACCGACGGCATACGGGGTACTGTTGGTGTGCCACCGATTACCCCTGATTTTGTACTCAAACTCGGCTTTGCCCTGGGCAGCGTTTTGAGGAATGGGTATAATAAAAATAAAGTATTAATTGGTAAAGATACCCGTATTTCCGGCTATATGTTTGAATCCGCCCTGCAAGCCGGATTATCGGCTTCTGGTATGGATATTCGTTTGTTGGGTCCCATGCCAACGCCCGCGATTGCTTACTTAACACGGACTTTTCATGCGGTCGCTGGTATTGTCATCAGTGCTTCACATAATCCTTTTCAAGATAATGGGATTAAGTTTTTTTCTGGTGAAGGAAAAAAATTATCTGATGAAATTGAGTTGACGATTGAAGCCGAAATGGAAAAGCAGATGCAAACCGTCGCTCCGGATCAGTTAGGCAAAGTAGAACGTATTGAGGATGCCGCGGGGCGTTATATTGAGTTTTGTAAAAGCACGATTCCTTATGATGTCACTCTTAAAGGATTGAAAATTGTCGTCGATTGCGCGAATGGTGCGACTTATCATGTTGCGCCTAGTGTTTTTCGTGAATTGGGCGCGAGTGTTGAAACCATTGGTACCCAACCGAATGGGTTAAATATCAATGCGGGTTATGGTGCGACTCAACCCCAAGCCTTACAAACGGCGGTTTTATATCAAAATGCTGATTTAGGGATTGCTTTAGATGGCGATGGCGATAGGGTGTTAATGGTTGATGCTAATGGCGATATAGTGGATGGCGATGAGTTGTTATTTATCATTGCCCAAGCGCGTCATAAAGCGGGTACTTTACAAGGTGCTGTTGTTGGTACAGTGATGAGCAATTTGGGATTAGAGCAAGCCCTTGATAAGAAAGGGATTCCTTTCAAAAGAGCCGCTGTGGGGGATCGTTATGTATTAGAAATGTTACAACAAACGGGCGGTAATTTGGGTGGCGAATCGTCGGGGCATGTTATCTGCTTAGATCGCACGACAACTGGCGATGGTATTATTACGGCATTGCAAGTTTTAGCTGCGAGTATTCAAATGGGTTTACCTTTGCATATTTTAAAAACAGGTATGCAGAAATGTCCCCAATTGATGATTAATGTCCCTATTACACCGGGATTAGATATTATCTCCCAACCTTCAATACAAGATGCGGTCAAAGAAGCCGAGCAACAACTGAATAATCAAGGACGTGTGTTACTGCGTAAAAGTGGTACGGAGCCACTTATTCGGGTAATGGTTGAAGGGATTAACAGAACAGAAGTTGAAACGGTGGCTCATCAATTAGCAGAAGTTGTGAAAGCCGCTGTTTGTTAATGGTGAATTATGAATAAACCTATCCCACTATTCGTTTTTGAGCTTAGAAATCCGATTTTTGGAAAAAATCGGATTTCTTAAATCTCGTTTCGCCGCTTAGAAATCCGATTTTTGGAAAAGATTTCTTAAACCTCTTGGAAACATAGTGCGTCACATCAGTTAATCATTCACCATTAATCATTCACCATTAATCCAATGAATCCAATGAATCCTTTTATACAAAAATTAGTTGATGATCTTAAAGCATTTTCTTCGGAACTGCTTTTACCCGGTTTACATGCCACTCAACAAATATCGACTGATATGGGAACCGTCGCCAGTACGACGGCTTTGTTAAAATCTATTAATTTTTTGACGGGATTAATTCCTAAACTGGTTTTAGATTTACAGACAGTAGATGCCACCCATAAGGTGATGATACATTATACCCCTGTGCCGAAAAATGCGACATTTTCTCGTCGAGCAAGCGATTATCAACAAGATAAGGCAAAACGTTTATTACCCGCTCATTGGCTCAGTATTTTGCCTATCACTGAACTTGATGTTCGCCCGTTACGCTGGTTACTTCATTTGCTTGATTTACAGCAAACGGCTTTAGAAAAAGTGCATAAACGCACCATTAAATATATTGATGACTCTTTGTTGACACAACAAGGATCATCAAGTTATGCACAAAATGATCGGGCGACATTATTAAATATGCGTTTACGCTTAGATGAGGCAGAAACAAAATTAGAACATGCCCGTATGACTTTGATACGGACAGTACAAAAGAAATTGGTGTCTTCCTCAAATTTGCCTTACCCTTATCCGCGTTCTTCATCTTGGATTCGTTTAAGACGCTTTGCTCAACAATTAATACAACCAAAGGAGTATTTGCCTGGTTTTCTACATAATCTTTTACATGGTACAGTGGAAATTGCTGATACGCCTTATTTATATCAACGTTGGTGTGGGGTGAAATTACTTTCATCATTTGAGTCATTAGGTTGGGAATACAATGATGATCCGACAGGCGCATTGTTTCTGGGTGGCGAAGTTCGACTATATAAAGCGGAAGTTGAAATGAATATTTGGATAGAACCTCGATTATCACGAAGTAGAGTACATCCGAGCGGTTTTATTTGCAAAGAAGTGACGGAAACACATCCCGATTATTTGATCGTGACACCCGGTCCGAGTGGTATAGATGCTTTTATTTTGGATCCCACGACAACTGCTGATCTAGAAATTCGTCAAACTAAATCAAAATATCTTAATACTATAGAAGCTATTGCGATGACAAGCGTTGCTGGCATTCCTCTTGTGCGTAATCCGCTGAGAGCATGGTCTGCCGCCCCCTTGCATACGCCTCATTGTGAATTGGAAGACTCTGAAGGGCGCACTGGGACAATCCCCATGCACCCGTTAGATTGGTCACAACAGCCGTTAATGAATTGGGTTCGAGATATTCATGATTATGCCCTGGCTTGGGGAACAGGTAAAATGCTACAAGATGATGTTATAAAACAGTGAACGAAGCTAAAGTTTTCGTTACTCAGTAAATGTAGGGTGGGTAGGAACGAAGTGGAAACCCAC
>JAGLHR010000286.1 GCA_023143415.1 Thiomargarita sp.
GAGGATTTGGATTTTTTCTCAGATTTCCAAATTCGTCAAGTAACAACACCGAATTTTGGGTGGTAGGGCTTGGTAGGGCTGAACAATGTTATTGAGGAAAATTGAGAAAGCCAAACTCAATTACTAGGTTAATTTGCTATAGCAAATTATTTTTTAGACCAACTGCATTAATAAGGTATATAAAACTATGAGTACAATACTCAAAAAACGTGTTCCTGCTATCAGGCGGGACACCAATCTGGGGTTTACGCCCCGAAAGCGATGGCGAGAGCGTTTTGCCCGAGACATATTGATGCGGGTTAAAAACGTATTCTTGTTTATCCCATTCATCGTAGGAATGATGACAATGGGCAATGTTGTGTGGGCTAACATCGATCCCAGGGTGGAACCAGATGCTGTATTAGCTGGAGAAATCGAACCGGTTAAGAATGCCTCCTCTGATAAGCTGATTGTGGTTAATCCACAAAAAACAGGTGAATACGGTGTCTCTTTCAAGATGCCCGATAACACAACGGCTTGGCATTCCCTAATGGAACATCCTGATGCAGATAACTCTCTGCCTGACGGCGCATCAATCGAAATTGTCACAAAAGGTGTGGTTGACGGAAAACCAGATCAATTGCTCGGCACAATGATTCGCAAAAAAGTAGATGGCAAATGGCAATATGCCCTTCAGAATAATTTGGGCGTTGATTCATACACGCTTGAAACTTATTCAGGTGATACGCTTGTTTCTCGTCAAGAAAGCATTCCTGCAAGCACCCTTAAAGAGGGTTTTCTTCCTTTTGAAAAAATCGAAAATGAATTCCTCTCTAAATCAGGGTATATTGTCATTATAAGCTGGGGTTGGTGCTATATTAATGAGGTGTGGTACTACTGCGTTGATATTGCTGTTTATGAGATTATTGATGCTGTCAAAGCACCAGGACTAGGACCAGTAGAATCATCTATACTTATAAAAGAAGAATTGATCAAAATTATACCTGAAGGTATGAAGTCGAATATCACTGCACTTTCAAGTGTTTCGATGATCGCTAAAGATATTCCATCTTTCACGGTTACTGAACTGACAGTTAATCAAGCCGTCAAAGTAGTAGAACCCGCTTCACACGACTTTGGAGATGTAGCAGTTGGCAGTTCTGCAACGAAAAAATTTGCCATTCCCCCTATGCTTGGTGATCATCAAACCATAGACATTAATGTGGTAGAAAACACCATTGATGAGTTTGGGAATGTAAAGACAACTAAAACGGATTCTAACGAGTTCACAATTAGTGAAAATGGGTGCGGAAGCGGAAATCATCCGCCATGCAATTTCTCAATAGAATTTCAACCGAAATCTGTTGGGAATAAGACAGCAACTGTTGTTGTCGATTCTTATGCTATGGACGGTACTGAACTCGGTTCGTTGACAGTGCCATTGCAAGGTACTGGCATTGAAGCCGCTCCTGGACCAAAGATATCCGTTGAACCCATGTCTCATGACTTTGGGGATGTCTATGTTGGTTTTTCGGACTATCATATGTTCAAAGTGTCGAATGTTGGTATTGTTAAGTTCAAGATAGGGAAAATCACTATTTCAGAACTCACAACTACTTCTAATGGTGGAAGTTTCTTTATTAAAAACGACTACTGTTCATATCATACCCTTAATTCTAAGCAATCTTGCTTTGTTGTGGTGCGGTTTACCCCTCCTGTTATAGGTGGAAAATCGGCAAATCTCCTAATACCTTATGGTCCTAAAACACCAGTATATGTATCGCTGAAAGGCACTGGTGTTGATTGGTGTAAAATCCCACCGATAGTTAAGGTTAACCCCAATCCAATTGACTTTGGTAGTGTACCGATTGGTAGTTCTACATCTATGCCAGTGAGCGTTTACATGCATGCAAAGAACTGTGTTCTGCCACTCAAGATAGACAATATCACGGTGACTGGTAAAAATAAGGGTGAATTCGCTATTCTTAAACCTCTGTGGTGCAAGAGCGGAATTTATGGTAATACTTCCTACTCATATTGCAAATCTAAGCTGATATTTAACGCGGCTAAACCTGCGGGTATTAAGGATGCTAAACTGGAAATCGCATTCAACGATAGCAGCACGAAGATAGTGCCGATAAATGCGAAGTCTATTCTAAAAGCTAAACCGCAACTTAGTGTAACACCAACGTCTCATAATTTTGGGAGTGTGGTTATTGGTACGTCCTCAAAACATTATAAATTTACCGTTAAGAATACGGGCAATGTTAGCCTGCAGTTCAGTAAAATCGGTATGTTGGGGGGAGATGCGAAGAATTTTCTGAAGAATAGCAAGAACTGTTCAAATTGGAAATCTCTGTCTCCAGGCAACACTTGCTCTATTGATGTTGTTTTTAAACCCCAGAATCCTCCGGGTAAAAAGTGGACAAATTTGGCTATCTCGTTTTTTAGTCCTCCTCTAAAAAAATTATATGTCGAAAAAGTAAAATTAACCGGAGTAGCTGTCGCGCCGAAACCTTGTTCGGATGCTAGTATCACTATCGAAACGGCCAATAGTGGAAACTGGAATGATCCTAGCATTTGGAATACAGGGAATCCTCAGCAGCCATTTTCTATTATTCCTGGACCAAACGATATAGTGCGGATTAACGACGGACACACGGTAACAGCCCCATCAACCACGATCAATGTGAAGGCTCTGTGTATTGAGAAAGATGGTACTGAGAAAGGTGGTACGTTGGAAAGCAAGTATAGCTTTACCGACTTGAGAGTAGAGGCCAAGGAACGTATTGAAAATAAAGGTACGATCAGAAGGCAAGATGATGATGGTGGAATATCTTCCGCTTCGGGCAGTAAAGGTGCCAGTATTCTCCTAAACGTTGGTAAAGTTTGTTATCTGCCTTGGGCGTTAGATAAGCCTGTGTCTTCTATACGCAGTAGCAGAAGACCCGCTCTTAACCAAAATATTGCTGTTCCATATCCATATTATTGGTGCTACTATAAGGGTAGATTTTATAATGAGGGTAATATTATTGCAGGTGATGGCAAGGCAGGTAAAATATTTGGTAGAAGAGGTGGAGACATCAAGATAAGAGCCGGTGATATTACTATTAAACGGATAGGAAGTGGTCCTCTTCTCGTTTCAAATGTGTGTAAAAACAACTATGGAGCAATCTGTGCTGGTAACGGCAGTGCAGGTCAACCTGGTGCTGACGGCGGTAATATTTCTATAAAGGCCAGAAACAATCCTGATAACCAAAGCTTTGTTTATATGTATCGTCCATATATCTGGGCAGGCAATGGTGGTAAGGGTATTGATGGATTACCAGGTGGCAACGGTGGCGATCTGAGAGTTCGTGGGTACGCTAAGATAATATGGGGTAGTCCCATAATCCTTAAGGCTGGCAAAGGTGGAATACCATACGGCAATGATGGTCATCTTATCTTCGATCCGAGAATACTTTCAATCTCCGGCGATGATACCACAATAAGTGGTGGCAATGTCACTTTATTCGGTGGTGAAGACGCAACGATTGAACTTAACGGTCTCAACGATGGCGCGATAACCGCTACAGGTGATCTCACGGTATCAGTTGGCGAAGGCGGTGTTATTAAGAGCGACAGCACCAACCAGTTCATGAAAGCGGATGGTCAAGTCAATCTCTTTGCAGACGATATCATGTTGCCTGAAGATGTGAACGTGTCTGATCTCACTGGTGATAATGTTGTTATAGGCAGTGGTCAGATAATGCGTGATGTTTCCCTCACGGCTTCCGGCGATTCATCTGGAGAGCCTGGTGTCACGTTGCCCTTAGACTTGACGCTTT
>JAGLHR010000287.1 GCA_023143415.1 Thiomargarita sp.
CTATTCCAAAGTTAATGTTGGACTCCTATTCCAAAGCTAAAGCGTTGAACTCCTATCAACGCCCAAAGCTTTAGCTTTGTCAGGAGTAACAACGCTTTAGCTTTGTTATACTTTTTTAAAAACTGAAGACTGAAAAAAACATGGACAATAAATCAGAAGAAGTGATGGAAGACCCACAGCGGATTATGCCAGTACTCCCTTTACGGGATGTCGTTATCTATCCGCACATGGTCATTCCATTGTTTGTGGGTAGAGAAATATCTATTCATGCTTTAGGAAAAGCACTGGCTGAAGACAAGCAACTTTTGTTAGTCGCTCAAAAAAATGCCTCTGAAGATGAACCTGATGTGGATGATATTTATCAGATGGGCACCATTTCTAATGTTTTACAACTTTTAAAATTACCCGATGGAACAATAAAACTACTTGTTGAAGGTGAACAGCGGGCTAAAATCATTGATTTTATTCATAGAGAAGAGGGCGGATTTGCCGCTAACGTCATTCCATTATCCACTAAAAGCGTAAATGAAAAAGAAACTCATGTTTTATCGCGTTCTATTACGTCACAATTTGAGCAATATATTAAATTAAATAAAAAAGTACCTCCTGAAGTATTCAATTCCTTATCAGGTATTGATGAACCCAGTCGTGTCGCAGACGTTATCGCTGCTCAAATGGCGATTAAACAGGAAGAAAAACAAAAAATACTTGAAATCGTTGAGGTACAAAAACGCTTGGAGCATCTGATTGGTTTAATGGAATCAGAAATTGATTTGCTCAAAGTTGAAAAGCGTATTCGTAAACGAGTCAAGAACCAAATGGAAAATAGCCAGCGAGAATATTATCTCAATGAGCAAATGAAAGCGATTCAAAAGGAATTAGGGGAATTGGAAGGGGTCCCCAATGATTTTGACGATCTGTCCAAAAAAATTGAGTCTTCTGGTATGTCTAAGGAAGCCAGAACTAAGGTTAAAACAGAATTTAATAAGCTCAAAATGATGTCGCCAATGTCTTCAGAAGCGACTGTGGTGCGTAACTATATTGATATAATGCTCAAAGTACCTTGGAAAAAGCGTACTAAAATCCGTCGTGATCTGGCTCAAGCTGAAAATATTTTAGAGGCGGATCATTATGGCTTGAAAAAGGTTAAAGAACGGATCCTTGAATATCTTGCGGTGCAATTGCGCGTGAAGGAGATGAAAGGGCCAATCCTTTGTTTAGTGGGTCCGCCTGGTGTTGGAAAAACCTCACTTGGTAAATCCATTGCTCGTGCAACTAATCGCCAATTTATACGCATGTCTTTGGGTGGTGTACGTGATGAAGCTGAAATTCGTGGGCATCGTCGCACTTATATTGGCTCATTGCCAGGTAAAATTATCTACAATTTATCCAAAGTGGGTGTACGGAATCCCCTGTTTTTATTGGATGAAGTGGATAAAATGTCGAATGATTTTCGCGGTGATCCGTCATCCGCTTTGCTAGAAGTACTTGATCCTGAACAGAATCATACTTTTAATGACCATTTTTTAGAAGCGGATTATGATTTATCTGAGGTGATGTTTGTTGCAACAGCTAATAGCTTGAAAATTCCGCCACCTTTATTAGATCGTATGGAAGTACTTCATATATCGGGCTATACTGAAGATGAAAAGCTTAATATTGCCCAGCAATATCTTATCCCTAAACAAATTAAAAATAATGGTCTCAATGAGACAGAAATCTCTATTGAAGATAATGCCATTTCTGAGATTATTCGTTTTTATACACGCGAAGCAGGTGTTCGTAACCTAGATCGTGAGACTGCTAAGGTTTGTCGTAAAGTTGTTAAGGATATTTTACTTAAACCTGATATCAAACAAATATCCGTCACTTCAGATATTCTAAATAAATATTTAGGTGTACAACGTTTCCGTCATGGACGCGCTAATGAACTTGATCGTATTGGTCAAGTAACGGGCTTGGCTTGGACTGAGGTGGGCGGCGATTTGCTCACCATTGAAGCAGCCATGATGCCTGGCAAAGGTAAATTGTCATATACTGGACAATTAGGCGATGTCATGCAAGAATCTATACAGGCTGCTATGAGTGTTGTGCGGGCGCGGGCTAATCTCTTGGGAATATCTATTGATTTTTATCAAAAAAATGATTTACATATTCATGTGCCAGAGGGCGCAACTCCTAAAGATGGTCCGAGTGCGGGTATTGGTATGTGCCTCGCTATGGTGTCAGCATTGACGAATATTCCTGTGCGGGCAGATGTTGCAATGACGGGCGAAATTACTTTGCGTGGTGAAATTCTTCCCATTGGCGGTTTGAAAGAAAAATTGCTTGCGGCTTTGAGAGGCGACATACGTTTAGTTTTAATCCCTCATGAAAATAAACGAGATTTAGCGGAAATTCCTGAAAACATTAAAAATAACCTAAAGATAAAAACGGTTAAATGGATAGAGGAAGTTTTTGAACTGGCGTTACAACGGATGCCAATGCCGCAAAAAGCGGAGAAAGAAGATATTGTTTTTAAACAAGGAGATTTCAAGAGTCATATTG
This sequence comes from Thiomargarita sp., assembly GCA_023143415.1. Classification (GTDB taxonomy): domain Bacteria; phylum Pseudomonadota; class Gammaproteobacteria; order Beggiatoales; family Beggiatoaceae; genus QNES01. The sequence continues at coordinate 2,548 of JAGLHR010000287.1, forward strand.
TTATGGAAAAAAATGATAGTCTTCATACTCACTAATGCGAATTAAGAGTTGAATTTTTTTTGAAAATGGAGTTCGAGGTTTTAGTTTTTTTGAAAAAAAAACGAAAACCTCGAAAACGCTTTAGCTTTGTTATTGGAGTACAACGCTTTAGCTTTGTTATTGGAATACAACACTTTAGCTTTGTCAGTCGTCCGCCCGCCCAAAGCTGAAGCGTTTTCGAGGTTTTAGTTTTTTTTTCAAAAAAACTAAAACCTCGAACTCCTATTTTAACTCTTAATTCGCATTCACTAATGTGATAATGTGTTAGATAATTTCACTTTAAATCATAAATCTATCAAATTAATGCTTGACAAAATTTCTATTTTTGTTAGTATTGATTGGGCTTCAGATGGTGGTTAGCCTTCCACATAAAAAAATGGATTTGAGTGCAAGTGACTCCAAGCGTTCATTAGGCAAGGAGATAAAGGGCTGATACTCCCTCGTTCACAATTTGTTAAAGTGTTAACTTCATCTGTTAACATGTTAATAGTTGTCAATGGAATTGTTATCTTGTCTGTACAAACATCGATTAATTTTGATGATAAAATTGTTCGCCATTTAAAAATCTCATGGCTAAAAAGTACTCATCAAAAACTTGAACATCAAATGGTTTAAGAAAAATAGTTATTTTAATAAAAAAAATCCAGTTATTTCTTCATCAATAAGATATTTCGATGTTGGAAATTTTGTATCTATAATAGTAAAACGGTGGACAAATGAATAAATCAGAATTAATTCAAGTCGTTGCGGAATCTGCTAGTATTTCTAAAGCGACGGCTGGAAAAGCAGTTGATGCCGTGATGGATGGTATAAAAGAGGCTTTGGCAGAAGGTGATTCAGTCACTTTAATAGGATTTGGTACTTTTACGGTACGAGAACGTGCTGCAAGGAAAGGACGTAATCCGCGCACAGGAGAACCTCTTGATATTAAGGCAGCTAATGTGCCTGTATTTAAGCCTGGTAAAGCACTTAAAGATGTTGTCAACGAGTAAAATAATTGGGTGTTTAGCTCAGTTGGAAGAGCGTCGCCCTTACAAGGCGAAAGTCGGGGGTTCAAGTCCCTCAACACCCATTGATTTAGGAATAGAAATAAATAAATTTAACCACCCATAATTGGAACTTTTGCAATATAATTTTTGAGATTCAAGTTTTTTTTGATCAACTTGAACATTGAATTGATTTCATTATTTATAACTTAAAATTGAATGTGGTTTTAATTTTTTTTACGTTTTTTAAAAAAAACATTTGCATTTTTGATTTAAAGTGGTTATAATGTGTTCAACATTTTGATTGGAAAGCAAACATAGCAAGATATTTTAAGTTTTAAGTAATTACTCAATCTTTCTGTTAGCCTTGAGTAGTTACAAATTTTATCTCATTTAAAGTTATTGGAGCAGTAGCTCAGCTGGTTAGAGTATCGGCCTGTCACGCCGAGGGTCGCGGGTTCGAGTCCCGTCTGCTCCGCCATTTTATAAGAAGCGTGTCTTTTTTTAGACGCGCTTTTTTTTTATGATTTTTATGTGCTTTAAGCTAACCTATCTGAAAGCTAACAACTTTCTGTTCCACAAAATTCCTACCTAAGTTTTTTATAATCTATTTTTAAACTCAATTCATTTTCAATTCAATTCATTTCAAGTCAAGAATGAATCTCTCACACTAATATTTAACCCAAACAATAACTACAAGGATTATTTATAAAAAAGGATAATCACTCTGTCAAAGTTTATTAACTCTTTGAATTATAATATTTTTGTTATAAACAATCCTTGTAATGCGAATTAAGAGTTAAAATAGGAGTCCAACGCTTCAGCTTTGGGCGTTTTTTGGACGGACAAAGCTGAAGCGTTGTATTCCAAAGAACAAAGCTAAAGCATTCGAGGTTTGAGTTTTTCTTTAAAAAACTCAAACCTCGAATGTACTCCAAATAACAAAGCTAAAGCGTTTTCGAGGTTTTAGTTTTTTTTCAAAAAACTAAAACCTCAAACTCCATTTTTTAAAAAATTCAACTCTTAATTCGCTTATGTAGTTATTATATTGAACGCGGTTATAAATTAAACTTTTTAGTGATGTAAAAAAACAAGTTTTTTAGTGAGACAAGTTTTTTTTAAAAACTTGATTCGATTCGAGGTTTAAGTTTTTCTTCAAAAAACTTAAACCTCGAATAAAGTTTTTTCTTTAAAAAAAACTTTAGACTCGAATTCTAAAAATTTATTCCCGTGCTGAATATAATTGAATCATAGCGAGATGGGTTCATAATTTGTTTGAATGATTTTCATAAGTATTTAAAGGTAAAAAAACTATGTTACAAAACATCCGTGATGGAGCGAGAGGATGGCTCGCTTGGGTTATAGTTGGGATTATTTCAGTTCCCTTTGCATTTTGGGGAATAAATGAGTATTTTAGCCCTTCGCCCAAAACAATTATTGCTGAAGTTAATGGTGTTGAATTGTTGGATAACGATTTTCGACAGCAAGTGAGTCAACGGAAACAGCAATTGCGTACCATGTTTCAAAATCAAAACATTGATTTGTCATTCATGGAAGCTCAAATCCGACAAGATACATTGAAACAAATGGTGGATGAAGAAGTGCTTGTGCAATCCATTCAGGATGCAGGTATGCGAATAGGGAATGCTTCATTAGAAGCCCGTATTCATAGTATCTCCGCTTTTCAAGAAGATGGCAAGTTTTCCAAAAAAATCTATGAACAAACCCTACGTTACCAAGCGGGGTTATCAACAACATATTTTGAATACACGATGCGCCGTGAAATGTTGACTAATCAACTTCGTGAAGGGGTATTACGTTCTAGTTTTTTGACGGATTATGATCAACAACAACGCACTCGTCTTGAAAAACAACAACGCTTTATCAGTTACTTGATTGTTCCAGCGAGTCGCTTTAATGATTCAGTGACTATTTCTGATGTGGAGATTGAAGCGTATTATAAGGAACATGCTACGCAGTATAAGACTGCCGAAAAAGTCAGTATTGAATATGTTGAATTGTCACAAGCGGATTTGATAAGCACTGAAAATGTTGATGATGAGACGCTAAAAGCCCTTTATCAAGAACGCAAAGCCTCTTTTGCAACACCGGAACAATGGAAGGCACGACATATTTTGATTAAAGTGGGTAAAGCGGATGAATTAGACGTTGCAAAGAAAAAGGCGCAAGAAGTGTTAGTCAAAATACGCGCGGGTGACTCTTTTGATGATTTAGCTCAAGAATTTTCTGATGATACTGGGAGCAAGAAAAATGGCGGTCATTTGGACTGGTTTGCTCCAGGTTCGATGGTTAAACCGTTTGAAGACGCTGTGAAGGGCATGAAGGTTGGCGATGTTAGTGAACCTGTTAAAAGTAAGTTTGGCTTTCATATTATTGAATTGCTTGACTTTAAGCCAGAAGTCATTCGTCCCTATGCTGAAGTGCGAAAACAGTTAGAGGAAGAGGTTCAAAGTGAACATGTACAAGCTGTGTTTGAGGGACAATTTGAACAATTTGGTAATCTCGCTTTTGAAAATCCAAATAGTTTAGAGGTGCTAACAGAAACCTTGAATTTGAAGAGTAAAAGCACGGGGCTATTTGATAAAACTGGGGGAGATCAAAAAGATCAGCATCCTATCCTTTCAAATAGTCAGGTGGTTGAGGCTGCTTTCGGCGATGATGTGTTAAAAGAGGGCTATAATAGTGAACCGATTCAAATTGAGGAACAACATGTGCTTGTATTGCGCCTGAAAGATCACGAAGCGGCAAAGGCAAAGCCTCTTGATGAAGTTAAAGAGGATATTGTCGCCATGATAAAACGCGAGAAGACTCTGATTGAGGCTCAAAGTTTGGCTCAAACTTTATTTGACAAAATTAAACAAGATGGTGATGCTAATGTGAAGAGTTATGATTTGAGTTGGTCTCAAGCACAGTGGATTGAACGGGAAGATAGTACGCTTAAACAACCTGCGATAGCGCGTGAAGTCTTTAAAATGGGAAGGCCCTCAGAAAATAAGGCGATTTATCAGGAGATTCAATTAGATAATGGTGATTATGCGTTGGTGGCTCTATTGGATGTTAAAGATGGAGTTGTTTCTCCAAAAACCGTTTTATCGACTGAAGAAAATAAGACGGGGGAAGACGAAGAGGCTCAAAGCAAAAAAATCAAGGAACAGCAGCAGGCATTGGGTAGCAGTGAATTTAACCATTTGTTGTCAGGTTTGAAGATGGACACAGAAATTAAGATGTATCTTAAATCACCGTCTGAAAATAATGATGAATGATGAATGAATTTCGAGTAGTAGTAGGGTAGTTTCGAGGCTAAAGTTTTTTTAAAGAAAAAACTTTAGCCTCGAATGCAGACTACAATATTCGTACTCAGGGCAACCATAAAGGATTGCCCCTACAACAATATTCTTATAAGGATTGCCCCTACAACATTTCAGCCTAAAGTTTTTTGAAGAAAAACT
>JAGLHR010000288.1 GCA_023143415.1 Thiomargarita sp.
AGACGACGATTCTAAAGACGTGGTTGAAAATGGCAAAGTTGAAGACGATGAATATGAAAACATTGAAGACATTAAAGACAACGCTAAAACAGAACTTCATACCCATGATGACAGTATAGATGATTTTGAAGACGATCTCCATGATGACATCTATGAACAACAACGGGTGATTCTTGTGGGAGAAGGTGATTTTCTCTCCAATGCGTTTTTAGGATATGGCGGCAACCTTGATCTCAGTTTAAAAATGATGAATTGGCTTGCTCAGGATGATACTTTTATTGAGATTCCAAGCAAAACCGCAGTCGATCTTGATCTTGATCTATCATCAACAGCCGTACTCTTGATCGGTGGATTCTTTTTGTTCATTCTGCCATTGGGTTTAATCAGTACAGGTATATCTATTTGGCTACATAGGAGGAAAGCATAATGCGTCAACGTTGGTTGCTTAACATCGCACTGTTAGCTGTAACACTCCTTTTAAGTGTATCTGTTTTTTATACCATAGAAAAACCGATTGAATTACCTCAATTAACGCATTTAAAAGCCGAAAAGGTTCAAAGTATCCACATTGAGCGGAAAGAGGATAAACCGATTTTCTTGAAGAAGGACGAATTAGGTTGGCAAATGACTATGCCTTATATTTTGCCGGCGAATCGTTTTCGCGTCACTCAGTTGTTAGAGATTTTGTCAACGCGCAACTATAAAAAATTGAAATTCGACGAGTTGAACCTGGCTAAAGTGAAACTTGAACCACCACTGTTGAGCGTGAAATTTAACCTCTTGACAATGGCTTATGGTGATCGCTCGCCCATGAATGATGGGCGACGTTATCTGTTAATAAACCAAAAAAAGGTTTATTTGCTCGCCGATACGCTTTATGACATTTTAAACAGTGATGCGTTGGCTTATGTCAATCTTTCCCCTTTTGGAAATAATCCTAAAATAACAGAATTGAAAATACCAGACTATCTGATGGTATTAAAAGAGGGGCAATGGGCATTAACGTCAAGATTCTCTTCAGATGAGATAGATAAAAGCCCTGACGCGCTCAATACCTTTATTGATAATTGGCAACGACTCCAAGCTTTTCGTGTAGAGCCTTATGTCGAAGGCGCAATACAAGGAGAAATAGACATCAGATTGCTTAACCAAGAAAAAGTGCTGCATTTTACTTTTAGAGCTTCTCAAAAAGAGTTTGTGTTAGGGCGGCCAGAAAAAGGTGTGCAATATCAACTACCTACTAGCCTTGTTGATAAATTACACCATTTACCGACTAAAACACAATCTGATAAATAAATCATTTCACTGTCCAAAGCTAAAGCGTTGGACTTTTATAAACGCCCAAAGACGTAAAGACACAATGAGAATTAAGAGTTGAATTTTTTTTGAAAATGGAGTTCGAGGTTTGAGTGTTTTGAAAAAAAACTCAAGTCGAGGCGTAACTACTCAGGCAACCACAAGGGATTGCCCCTACGTATAAATCTTTTCGTCACTCGATTTATGAATATTGTTGTAGGGGCAATCCTTTATGGTTGCCCTGAGTAGTTACGTCGAGGCTAACGTTTTTTTAAAGAAAAAACGTTAGCCTCGACTCGAAAACGCTTTAGCTTTGTGATTTGGAGT
>JAGLHR010000289.1 GCA_023143415.1 Thiomargarita sp.
CTTTGTTCTTTGGAGTACAACGCTTCAGCTTTGTTCTTTGGAGTACAACATCAACTTTGTCCGTCCAAAAAAAGCCCAAAGCTGAAGCGTTGGACTCCTATTTTAACTCTTCGCATAACTATTTAAAGAATATGGGTTTTCCAGATTCCTATCATTATGACGATTCCTAGTTATGAACATCCTCGGCATTTCCGCCTACTACCACGACAGCGCTGCTGCCCTAATCCGCTCTGGCGAGATTATCGCCGCAGCACAAGAAGAGCGTTTTTCGCGCAAAAAACACGATGCGCGTTTTCCTGTAAATGCTATTCGCTCTTGTTTAGAAATTGGGCAAATCTCTTTGCAGGATTTAGACTATGTCGTGTTTTATGATAAACCATTGGTGAAGTTTGAGCGTCTTTTGGAGACGTATTTGGGTTTTGCGCCTAAAGGGTTTCGCTCTTTTGTACAAGCGATGCCCATTTGGCTCAAAGAAAAATTGTATTTGAAAACAGTGCTGAAAAAAGAATTAATGGCACTCAGTACAAGCTCATCGCAATTGCCCCCTTTATTATTTACTGAGCATCATCAATCTCATGCGGCTTCCGCTTTTTTTCCTAGCCCTTTTAAAAAGGCGGGGGTATTATGTCTTGATGGAGTGGGAGAATGGGCAACGACTTCGGTGTGGTTAGGTGAAGATAATCATTTAACGCCACAGTGGGAAATTGATTTTCCACATTCGTTAGGCTTGTTATATTCAGCGTTTACTTATTTTACTGGGTTTAAAGTCAATTCTGGTGAATATAAGCTCATGGGATTGGCTCCTTATGGCGAGCCGAAATATGTCCAAACGATATTGGATCATTTAATTGATCTCAAGGAAGATGGCACTTTTCAATTAAACATGCGTTATTTCAACTATGCTGTTGGATTAACCATGACAAATCGTCGGTTTGATAAACTTTTTGGAGGAGCACCGCGCTCACGAGAAGGCACTTTAACGCAGCGCGAAATGGATATTGCGCGTTCTATTCAAGCGGTGACTGAAGAAGTGGTACTACGTTTAGTGCGAAATGTTCGTAAAGAACTGGCGGTGGATTACTTATGTTTAGCGGGCGGTGTTGCACTGAATTGTGTGGCTAATGGGCGTATTTTGCGGGAAAACCTTTTTCAAGATATTTGGATTCAACCTGCTGCGGGCGATGCTGGCGGGGCATTGGGTGCGGCATTCAGCGTTTGGCATGAATATCTTGATAAGTCAAGAGAAGTTAATGGCATTGATCGTATGCAGGGGGCTTATTTAGGACCAAAGTCTTCTGATACAGATATCCGCACTTATCTGGAGTCTATTAATGCGCCTTATGAATATTTACCTGACGATGAACTTTTCCCAAAACTGGCTCAGATTTTGGGTGATGAAAATGTGGTGGGCTGGTTTCATGGGCGGATGGAATTTGGACCGCGTGCTTTAGGAGGACGTTCTATTCTTGGCGATCCACGTAGTACCAAAATGCAGTCGGTGATGAATTTAAAGATTAAATATCGCGAATCTTTCCGCCCTTTTGCGCCATCTATCTTGTCTGATCGGGTGAGCGATTATTTTGAGATGGATCAGCCCAGCCCTTATATGTTATTAGTGGCTAATGTCAAACCTGAATTTCGGTTATCGTTGACTGAATCGCAGCAAAAGTTATTTGGCATAGAAAAACTCAATGTACCTCGTTCAACATTACCTGCCATTACGCATTTAGATTATTCTGCTCGCATTCAAACGGTGCATTCAGAGACAAATCCCCGTTATTATGCGTTGCTAAAACAGTTTGAGGCGTTGACGGGTTGCCCTATCTTAGTTAATACGTCATTTAATGTACGTGGTGAGCCGTTAGTCTGTACACCTCAAGATGCTTATCAATGCTTTATGCGAACAGAAATGGACTATTTGGTATTGGAAAACTTTTTGTTATCTAAAGATAATCAGCCAGCCCGTGCAGAAGATGATGCGTGGAAACAGGAGTTTGAGTTGGATTAAGGCTTTCAATTCTTTAATATTGGCTTTGACGAAGCCCTGAAATTTTAATCTTGACAACTTTGTACGGGACATTTTTTATTGTCAGAATCAGAATTTTTGAATTTTTGAATTTTCAGAATTAAAAATCAAGTGAGTTTTCGAGGTTCAAGTTTTTTGGTAACTACTCAGGGCAACCATAAAGGATTGCCCCTACAACAATATTCTTATGAAGACGGACGAAAATATTCTTAATGTAGGGGCAATCCCTTGTGGTTGCCCTGAGTAGTTACGTTTTTTGAAGAAAAACTTGAAC
>JAGLHR010000029.1 GCA_023143415.1 Thiomargarita sp.
CCGATGAAATCGGTGGAATTTGGCATAATTTGGAAGCACCTTGCGTAACATCAGTTACTCATAAACCTGTCCCGTTTTTTTAATCGTCCTATTTTGAATTCCCTAACTCCCCCATTCCTTTGCCCATAACGCGCTTAACACCGAATGTGCTTGCCCACTGTATAAGCTATTTTGGAACCGTTCGATATACGAGGAATAACATAATTGCTGGGCGACTCGAATCAGTTCAAGCCATTTTTTTTGTTCACTTATTTTATCCCACTTATCAGGATAAAAATTAGCGATAATCATCTCACAAGTTAAAATCAATTCCATCGGTGGAATCGTCCAGCGAGGAATACTCACTTTTAACTCGTCAAGTCGATTACCTTTAGGTTTATGTCCACCGCCTTGGAGATGAAAAAGCGGTCCGGCTTGATAAGTCCCATCAGCTTTGCGGTTAGCCAGATCAATGTGCCAGCGTGATTGCAACTGATTTTCTAAAATATCCCAGACTTCAATAGTGGTATTGATCCGGCTAAAAGGTGGTACGTCATCTTTTTCGGGTGGCGCAACTGCCACATCAAGGTAAACGAACGGTGCAACCTGTCCCAACTTTTTATCTTTAATGGGTACAAATTCTATCGGCTTTGACGCATGGATAGTGTATTCCCACGTTTTTGTTTTCTTTTGGCGTTTTTTAAGTTGCGTACTAACCTTATCAAGATGACTTTTACTACGATAATCAATCAGTTGTTCCCGAAATAGCAGACGACTCAAATAGTCCAGTTTTTCTCCCATTTCCATCGCCGTTGGAATATCAGTTGACTTCATTTTCTGATCTCACCATTTTGAATTTTCTTGACAATAAACGTCTCCCCTTCATCTAGTTCCAAACCGTTGTCTTTAAACTCACCCGTCTCAACACATTTCCAACAGATATAGTGAGCGCGTGCAAAAGTGTAGGGTAAGGGCAAAGGATCATAAGCAGCAACGGAATATTGTTCCTCCGTCGGCTGATGACAAGAATCACAGGCAAACGAAAATAAGGCTTCCGTATGACCTTGCCAACGTGACTTGGCTGGCGACAATTTTAAGCCAAATTTCTTATTCAAACACGACACCCGTTCTTTGGCTGTCATATTGCCTAAGTGTTCATCACACAAATTCTTTTCCCAGTCATCCAAACTATGACTCCACCATCTTGTCCAACCTTCACTAAAAATACCAGTGTACATGAGTTTTTCCTGTTTCAAAATCTCAAACAAGGCATCGACATCCCTTTTTTCTTTTGCCACCCCCAATTCTGCCAGCACATTATCTTTATCCAGCAAAAGTCCCTGCCTATCTATCACATAGCGCAAAATATCGCGGGCGACTTGATGTGGTGCTTTGAGCTTATCCAGTTCACGTATCGCTTGATAACCCACTCGCACTCTTTCTTGATCAGTCAACCCAAAAAAGATTGACCACCGTTCGGGCTTGTTCCAGTTTTTAATGAGGTGCTTATAGCCCTTCACCAGCGACAAAATTTGTAAACTCTGGCTACCCCCATTACCGAGTTCTTCTTTAGAAAAACAACGGTCAAACAAATTATGGGCGGTGACATTCTCAAAAAAAGCCTTGATATCGTCTTGATGGGACACCAGAATAATTGGAAAATCTTGACTAACCGTTTCCAATGCTTGATCACGCAGTTGTTGTGCTAAAGGTCCCGCTTTATAGCCTAATGGCCGTTTTTTTCTGGGATCGTTCAAACAGTAATCCAATGCGACCAAATCGGGCTGAGTTGCCGATATTTCTTGAGCCAGCGTCACTAATTCGCTGGGTTTCTGAAATGTGACACGCAACCCATGCGGTCCCTTAATTGACATCAAATCAGCAAATCGTTTATTGGCCTCAATCGCATCAATAAAAATACCTTTGTACATATTTATATTCCTCTTTAGTAGGGTAGGGTGCATCTGGAATGGTTTCGATTCGAGTCGAGGCTAAAGTTTTTTTCTTTAAAAAAAACTTTAGCCTCGAAAGTTTTTTTACCGAAAAAACTTGAACCTAGAATTGAGTTTTTTGAAAAAAAACTCAAACCTCGAATAGTTTCGAGGCTAAAACTCGTCAGGTGTATTAAACTATAATATTTGTAACTCGTCAGGTGTATTAAACTATAATATTTGTCGGGTGCATGACGCTTCAGGTTGCGATATTTTGTCGTTTTGTCCATTTAGCAATCTCCTCTGTTTCAACATTGACTATGAACAATGGTATTTGATATTCTTTTATTATAGCGTTTCCCGATTGAATCGCAGACGCTTATATCAAGTAAGTTGTTGATATTTATATCAAAATTCATTATTTATCTGAAAAGCGATAGTAATAAAAGGAAAAAACGATGCCATATTCTATCAGTATTGAGGAAGCCAAATCACATTTTAATGATATTTTCCATCAAGTAGAAATGGGAAAGGAAATTGTCATTACCCGTCATGGGCAAGCTATTGCGCGTATTTCTAGTATTAAAAAGGCGTTAAAACCCCTTCCTTTTGATAAACTGGCAACCCTAAGAGCAAATATGCCAAAAATGAAAACGCCAAGTGTTGCACTTATACGTCAAATGCGAGATGAGGAGTATTAATGTTTTATTTTGATACCTGTTTTGTTACACCACTGTTTTTACAGGAAGGCTACCAGTGATAGACTGTTCGACGCGGAGCGTCGATGAAGGCATTCCCAAA
>JAGLHR010000290.1 GCA_023143415.1 Thiomargarita sp.
AGAAGAAAAGCACGTCGTTTAGCCGAAGAAAAACAACGAAAAGCGGATGAAAGAATAGCTACCGATAAAAAACGAAAAGAGCAAAAACGTCGTGCGCGTTTAATTAAAGAAGTGAGTGGGGATATCCATGACAAAATCGAAGCACAATGGATACGTCCACGAGGTTATTACAGGGGATTATCCTGTGACATGGAAATACGTTTGAAACCAGGGGGTATAGTTAAGCAGGTGAACATTATAAGGAGTAGTGGTAACAGGATTTTTGATGAATCTGCAAGAAGGGCAACTTATAAAGCTTCTCCCTTACCTATTCCTAATGAAGTATTTGATGAATTTGAAAAAGAGTTGATTTTAAGATTTAAACCATAATGAGAAATTCTATGCGAACTTTAATATTATGTCTAATAAGCTATTTAACAATACTGAGCCATTCTCATGCCATAACTATTGACATTGTTGGCGGCAAAGAAGAAGGTGGATTACCCATTGCCATCGTCCCCTTCAATCAACAACCCAACACAAAAAGTCCATCTCAAGATATAGCGCGTATTATTTATAACGACTTATATCGCAGTGGTCGTTTTTCTCCAATGCCGACATACCTTTTGCCAGAAAAACCTTTTAAATCCAAACAAATTCACTTTCAAGATTGGCAAACCATTATGATACCTCATCTCGTCATAGGGCGGATTTCAGGTGGTTTCATTGGTGGATACACCATAGAATTTGAATTATTTGATGTGTTTAAAGGCAAGCGAATGATCGGTTTCCGCTATACCGCAACCGCTAAAACGCTACGGAAAGTCGCTCATCAAATTAGTGATGAGATTTACAATGCATTAACGGGCGAACGCAGTGTATTTAATACCTTGATTGTTTATGTCACCTTGCAACAACAACATGGCGAAAAAACGCAATATCATTTATACATGGCTGATGCTGATGGTGCTAATTCACAATTGATGTTAAGATCAAAAGAACCAATCCTTTCACCCAGTTGGTCACCTAACGGGCGATACATTGCTTATGTCACCTATTATAGTACCAAACGAGATAAACGTATGGCAGTCTATATACAGGAAATTCGTACCGGTAAACGTACCCTCGTTTCAGCCGAACGTGGACTTAATGCCGCCCCTGCTTGGTCACCTAATGGTAAATTTTTAGCATTGACTCTATCAAAAGATGGCAATTCAGAAATCTATATTCTCACATTGCGTAACCGCGCCTTAACTCGCTTCACACATCATAACGCCATTGAGACAGAGGCAGAATGGGCACCTGATGGTCAATCTTTAGTATTTACCTCAGATCGCAGTGGTAATCCCCAGATTTATCGCAAATCTATCAATGGAGGTAAAGCACGGCGTTTAACCTTCAAGGGTACTTATAATGCACGCCCCCGTTTTTCTCCTGATGGACAGAAACTGGCTTTACTTCATAGTAGTGGTCACGGATATAGAATTGCGATTCTCAATTTAGAGAACGGACACTTAAATATCCTTACCCAAACGACTTTAGATGAATCACCCAGTTTTTCCCCCAATGGGAGTATGATTATTTATGCGACAGGCTCTGAACTTGCCGCAGTGTCGATAGATGGACGAGTGCGTCAACGTTTATCTGTAGGTTTTAATGAAGAAGTGCGAGAACCAGCATGGTCTCCTTTTTACAAATAATTTGACTTTTCAAAATCATAAGCTAAACTTTAATGAAATTCTAACTCAACCTAAAGGTATATTTATTATGAAAAAATGGCGTAATTTACTACTCATATTAACCCTATTCGTATTCGCTGGTTGTGCGAGCAAAGGTGAACCAAAACTGAATGAACTAACGAAAAGTGCCAGAACACCACCGCCCATTTTTCGTCCAATGCCAACAGTGCCTAGTCTCGGTAATGGCGAAATTACGGGCATCAGCATGACTGGCACTGAGTTAGAAATCCCAAGCGAAAAAGCGAGCGAATTTTTTCACGTTGGGCGTAATGGGCGTAATGGGCGTAATGGGCGTAATGATGATGATAATGCTATTCCCACAAAACGGATCCTCTACTTTGATTACGATATGAGCAAGATTAAACCTGAATATCAAAAGGTACTGAAAAACCATGCGGCTTATCTGAGCGAGCATCCTGAAACCGCTGTTCGCTTGGAAGGTCATGCAGACGAGCGTGGTTCACGCGAATATAATTTAGCTTTGGCTGAACGACGTGCCGAAAGTGCCAAGGAAACCTTGATGAATATTGGTATTTTTGACAGCCAATTGAGTACTTTAAGCTATGGTGAAGAACGCCCAGCCGTTCTTGGACATAACGAGAAATCTTGGTGGAAAAACCGTCGAGTTGAATTCATTTATCCCTAAAATGCCTGATGAAACTTGACACTGATAAATCTTGGTTAGAAGAGGTTCGTCGCCACCCATCGCCAAATTATGATGATCGTCCAAAAGGGAGCGATATTGAATTATTAGTTATTCATGCGATTAGCTTACCGCCGGGTAAATTTGGAGGCCCTTTTATTGATCAGCTATTTACCTCTTCCTTAGATAAAAATGCTCATCCCTATTTTGCCGACATTGCCGAATTGCGTGTTTCCGCCCATTTGCTCATTAGGCGCACGGGAGAAGTGATACAATATGTCTCTTTTCAGCAACGGGCTTGGCACGCTGGCGTATCATCTTTTGCAGGGCGTAGTCGCTGTAATGATTTCTCAATTGGTATTGAACTTGAAGGATGTGACGACGTACCTTATACAGATGAACAGTATCAGCAATTGGCACAAATCATAAAAATCTTACAGCAGGCTTGGGTAGCTCTGACACCAGATCGGATTGTAGGTCATTGTGATATTGCTCCAGGGCGTAAAACGGATCCAGGAGCAGCGTTTGATTGGGCGCGTTTGCACGCTTTAATTTCAAAATAAGAGTAACTACTCAGCCTTGAAATACAAATGGAGTACAACGCTTTAGCTTTGTTCTTTGGAGTACAACATTAACTTTGTTCTTTGGTATCCAACATTAACTTTGTTCTTTGGTATCCAACATTAGCTTTGTTCTTTGGTATCCAACATTAACTTTGGGCTGCTTTTTTTGGAATACAACTAAGACTGAGTAGTTACGAATAAGAAGGCGAATTATTAAAAACTTGATTTAAATCAAATTATTAAAAATAAAAAGCGGAAGCGTTGGACTCCAAAAAAT
>JAGLHR010000291.1 GCA_023143415.1 Thiomargarita sp.
ACATTAAGAGATACCACCAAATTTTAATAAGATAGGTTTTTTCTTTAAAAAAACTTTAGCCTCGAAAGTTATCTATTTAAATAGTCAAAAATAGATCGTTGTCAAGCTAAACAACATCAAAAACTTGATAGTCGAGTATATACTATTATATTTACCAAAAAAAGTAAACAATGACGAAAACTTATTTTAACACAATAATTCCACAAGATATGGCAGGTTATCGGCTTGATAAGGCGATAGCAATGCTATTTCCATCCTATTCACGGGCGCGTTTGCAACAATGGATACGCGATGGATATGTCTTAATCAATGGGAATACCCTGCGTTGTAAAGATAAAGTGAAGGGAGGTGAAGTGGTAGAGATGACTGCACAGCTTGAGGAAGAAGTGCCTTGGCAACCTCAAGTTTTGCCGCTTACCCTGCTTTATGAAGATGAAGACATATTAGTTGTTAATAAACCAGCCAATTTGGTTGTACATCCAGGTGCCGGTAATCAAGATAATACTTTGGTTAATGCGTTGCTCAATCACGCGCCTGAGTTGGCACAGTTGCCCCGCGCGGGTATTATTCACCGTCTTGATAAGGATACGAGTGGTGTATTGGTGGTTGCACGATCTTTGTCTGCACATGCCCATTTGGTGGCACAATTGCAAAAGCGTGAGTTTATGAGAGAATATCATGCGATTGTGACAGGTGTGTTGGTGGCAGGTGGTACGATAGATGCGCCTATTGGGCGACATCCGACACATCGTACTCGTATGGCAGTGGTAATAAAGAGGGGTAAATCTGCAATAACGCATTATCGTATTATCAAACGTTACCGCGCTCATACTCTTTTGCGGGTACAATTGGAGACAGGGCGTACTCATCAAATTCGCGTTCATTTGGCTTATAAACGTTATCCGGTGGTAGGCGACATGGTATATGATAGACGTTTGCGAATACCGCCAAATAGTAGTGAGACGTTTAAAGAAACTTTGCGAACATTCTCGCGTCAAGCATTACATGCCGAGCGATTAGGATTTGTTCATCCGAGTAGAGGTGAGTGGGTACAATGGGTTGCGCCTTTACCTGATGATATGCAACTTTTGTTGGCTGCACTTGAGAAGGATATGAAAATCATTTCTGAATAATTTTCAAAGCCAAACCTGACAGGTTTTTAAAACCTGTCAGGTTTAGTGACGAGGTTTTCTTTTAAGACTAAAACATCGTCGAGTATTATTGAATTTTCATAAATTATTGTTCGGAGAATATCTTACATTTTCTCAGCCATATCACATTCATAAGGTGTTCCCTCGTCTTCTGGCAATTCCATCATTTCTCCCTCCGGTATTGGCAAACTATTGATGGCAACCACTTCATTCCAAACACCTTGCAGTAATTTAGCGAGATGTTGGTAAAAGGGCAAACTCGTTGCTTCTGTGAGCCGTTCACAGAACATTGGTAGCCATTCGCCAATATGATCAAAGCTAAATGAATTAAGTGCATGGTGGATGGTACGCAGTGCTTCTTCATCTTGCGTCTGGGCTAACATCACTAATAACATGGCGACAAATTCAAGTTCACCGGTTAAATGGTCTGCTTTTTCTGTGGCTTCTTCAGAGAGTTTGAAACCAAAAGCATGATAAAAACCGGTAATATCAGCTAAAATTACGCCCTTATCGCGCCGAATAATCCCCGTTTCATTGATAGGGCAGGCGACGTTGGTTTCAAATAAACGATTATATTCACCCGCCCAAGTATCCAAGCCCTGTGCTTGCTGACGAATTTGTTGAAATAGTTCTTCAAAACGGTTCGGTTCAGAAAAACCTGATTTTTGTAATAATTCTTTAATATCAGGTACTTCTATTTCTAGCATTTTCTGCAATTCTGCTGAAGGCGGCGCAAACATTTGTGCGATGAAAAGCAATAAATCTGCTTGTGCCAGCAATGTTATGCTATCTGCTTTTGTCCATTCAGCGGTTTTTTCATTTTTGAACCATTTGATGGGTTGCGGTGGGGGAGTTGTATTTGATAAAGGGGAAGTAGGAAAGGGTTGTGTCATAGTGGTTTTTGATTTTGTAAAATGACAGATATGACAGGTTTTAGAAACCTGTCAGGTCTCAGGAAAATGACAGGTCTCAGGAAAATGACAGACCTGGGTCTCAGGAAAATGACAGACCTGACAGGTTTTTGAAACCTGTCAGGTCTCAGGAAAAGTCTAAAACTCATTAAGGCATCTGATAAGCCGTCCAGTTGGACCAATGTTTAAGCGCACCTCGATTACCGTTTTTGCCCTGCCAAACCGCAAAGGCAATTTGTCCCTTTTCACCCGCTTTAAACTGATAATCATTAGGATCATCAGTGGTGAGCGGACGAGAAAATACGACAGTCCATTTGCCGTCTTTCCAAACGCCTTTTGCGGTCGTTGCAGATTCAGGTTGAGGCGTAATTGTCCCCCATCCTTTGGCTACCAATTCTTGTGCAGGTTGGCTACGAGTGAATACGGCTCCAGGATTTCCAGCTTGTTTGGCAATAAACCATTGATGAGAAAGCGGATTTTTAAAAGATTCCGGCACCGTGTGTGGAGTCTCTCCTTCAGCAAACCAATATTTACTAGAGAATGCATTAGGATGGACATCTCGTACACCCTGAAAGCCCTCGTCTATATCCTTCTGCCAAAGCCCTTTCCAATAAATGATTTGCACTTTACCACTGGATTCCCGTGTGACACCGCCCATCATGGGAAGTGCGTTTTCAGCCAGGGGAAATTCAATGGCAACGGCATCAGGAAAACGCCCAACATCGACATTCAGATCGGCTTCTGCATCTTGCCATGACACGCGCCATACAATTGATTTACCATCTGTGAGTGCTTGAGCCATGACTTCATTGACAGAGGGCGTTGTCAAACTTGGCTTAGTCATGGTTTGTGGCATCACAATCACTTTTTCAGCCGGTGTTTGCTGCCATTCGGCTGCCATCGGATCAGTCGGTAAAGCCCCTTCTACCTTTGTTACCGTAATATCAGCGACTGCTGCACCCGCTGAGAAAGTCAAGAGGAAAGCAAGACTTGCTTGGCACGGTTTGCATTGATTCATTTTCATTACTTTTGTCTCCATGCTAATTGAAAAACCGCTAATTGAAAAACCTCAGAGGTTTCAAAAACCTCTGAGGTTTAAGAAAAGCCGATTAGGTGGTATTATGCCGATACACCTTGTGTTTGGCATCATAATGTTCACGCACATAAGTCGGTTCGGTGAAAGGTACACGAGCCACTTCAGTGCCTTTAGCATCCCAACCAATCACTTCGTCACCTTCCACTTTGAACTTGTCAACGATCCGAATGTTGGCACCAAACAACATCATCGCACCCAACATTTGTTTGTCATCTTTCAAGCTCTGATACATGGCTTTCGCTTGAAGAACGCTGGGACCAAACATTTGTTCCAGAAAAGCGTTAGGCACATGAACTGGCGGAATATAGTAAACATTAGGGCTTGTACCAAACTGCGGATAGAGCGGCAACGCGACTTTTTTAATCTTGACCAAGTAATCCAGTGGATTATCAGCACGCGGCTCTTCTTGGGTGGACAAAAAGCCATGCAGACGTATCTTACCAATGCAAGCTTCTACACATAATGCCACTTCACCTTGTTCAACTCGCGGATAGCAACCGATACATTTTTCGCTGGTACGGCTGATAAGATTGTAAAAAGCCTTTTTATAAGGGCAGGCTTTCACACATTCTTGGTAGCCACGACAACGTTCTTGGTCAATCAGGACAATACCGTCTTCATCTCGTTTATAAACGGCTTGACGCGGACACGCTGCCACACAAGCTGGCAAAGTACAATGGTTGCAAATACGGGCAAGGTAAAACATCCACATCGGATGAAGACCATTAAAATGTTCACCTTGACCAACCGCTTGAGACAATTCATCTTCACCCAGGTTGGGTGCTGAATAGTCCATCGTATTCGGCATATGTCCCAAAGGGGATTCTAATGGGGAGCGATCTTCAAAAATGGTCTTACTCTCTAATTTACCACCCTTCCATTTAGCCAGTTCCGCTTTTTCCATCAGCTTCAAATCCCAACCGATGGGATAGCCACCATAAGGTTTCGTTTCGACGTTGTTCCAGAAGACATATTCTTCTCCCTTACCACTCGTCCAGGCGTTTTTGCAAGCCACGCTACAGGTTTGACAATCAATACACTTATTAATGTCAAAAACATAAGCGACTTGTTTTTGAGGCAGAGGGGCATCATAAGGATATGTCATATCCCGTCCCAGCTGCCAATTGTTGCGTTCAGGCATGTTTAAAATCTCCAATGTTTTGGTGGGCTTATGTTCTTGGAGTCCAACGCTTCAGCTTTGGAGCGTTGGGCTTATGTTCTTGGAGTAGTTCAACGCTTCAGCTTTGGAGCGTTGAACTCCATTTGTCAAAGCTGAAGCGTTGGACTCCATTTGCCAAAGCGTTGAATTCCATAAAATTACCCACCCGACATGAAACTGATTATGTTTGTGCGATGAATTTACCCGCAAGGAATTTCTTCAGCATCTCGTTTTCATAAGTTGGACGTAAACCCATTTTGGCAGGTACCCATAGTCCTTTGCCACCAATACCACCCTCTTCTGCTTTGGTGATTTTGACGAATGATTCACGCGGTGCCCCAGTTGGACAATGGACATCAGGCACAAAGCCTTTGGTTATCTTTTGCCCCAAAAGCCCTTTCGTGACGAGGGTGTCTGTCATCATAGTGGGTTTCAGCCAACTGCGAGTACAGCTTTGGTGACTGCCGCCACGATAGAGGGATTGGTATTGACTATCAGATGCTCTCGCTAAACCATCCGGATTCTCTTTTTGACCACGCACGGAGCTAAAGGTTGCGCCAGTCATGTTATGCCACATGCGCGTCACGCCGCGCGGTGTCCCCGGATAATAGCGGGCCCGCACTAATAAGCGAGCGACTTCATATTCCGCTGGCCTATTTTGCCAACCTTTGAAGGGACGATCATGGGGATCAGCATCAATATAGACATAATCACCATCTTCAATGCCCAATTCTTTGGCATCAAACGGATTCATATCGACATAACTTTCGGTCACAAATGGTTTACGCTTATCGCGGCGCAACATATCACCGAATGGACCAAACCACACCGCCACAACATCAGTATCGACACCGGTTGTATGAGCACCATGACGATATTTCGGCGTATGGAAAATAAACTTGTAACCGTCTTTTTTGCGTAATGGATGCTGACTATTGAGAACTTCAGCCACAGACATGACGACATGACGTGCTTGTCGGGTATCTCCTGAAACATCAGAAGATTTAACGCCATAGTCTTCTGGACGTTTTGGTCGCAAGAGCGGATGATCGGCTTTTGCCACAATCACGTTAGGTTCATAGAAGGTGGAATCAATGGGTTCCCGATGCACCACCACATTTTCACCACTGTCTTGAAATTCTTGTTCTTCACGATAAAATTCCAAACGCCCACTCTTGGTGTACCAAGGCTTATTCTCATTACCTTGTTCCCAAGCACCGACTTTTGGATAGGTGCGGGTTTGGATAATGGCTGGTATGCCGTCTTCCGCTTTTTTCTCCAAATCCTCAATCTTAAAGCCGCGCAGAGCATTAGAATGGTCTAAAATCCGTTGAATGTAGGGACGTACACCGCCGTTTTCGATGAAGTGCCAATATTTTTCATGACGCGGATCATCAGTGAGTTTACCCAGGGCTTTACCAATACCAGCTGCCACTTCCATATCGGAACGGGTATCATGGATACGGGGTATTTTCGAGGTTGGGAACGTGTATAAAAATGGATTGGTGACACTGATGGTCATGTCAGGATATTTGAATTCAGCCCAACTATCAACCGCAAACACCACATCGGCATATTCACAACTGAGCGTCCACCACCATTCATTTTGGGCGATAAACTCAACCCTTTTGAAAGTATTAAACACAAAGTCATAATGGCCCTTCACGTTACCAATGAGCGAGTTGGAATTACTGACATGGAACGCTTTAGTCGGTGTCGGAATGTGAGATTTGCCGGTTATAACAGTATCGCCCATGCGGAGGATAGTATCTCCGTGGTTGAAATAATGGACGCTTTCTGCTTTCCAATATTTCTTGACATTAGCAGGCTTATTGGGATCCAACTCAACATTAAAGGGATTTTCACCAATAAACTGAGGCAAGCCATTAAAGAAACTGGCCCGATAGTTACCCGCATAACTGCCCACATTACCGCCAAACTTACCAATATTACTGGTTAAAGCAGCCACGAGGAAAATATTACGGTCTTTAAGGTCATTATTGAAAAACTGGTTTGGACCCATGCCCACCGTAAATAATGTCTTTTCCTTGTTAGCGGCGATTTGTCGCGCTAAACCAATGATTGCTTCAGCAGGAGCCCAAGTCAATTTGGCGACATTTTCAGGCGTATAACTGCCATCCAACATTTCCTTGGTGACATCAAAGACAGTGCGACAATTCACGGTTTCGCCAGAAACCAGTTTCACATCGAACTTGCCTTCTAACTGCGGATTCCCGGAGAAATGCTTGCCAACCTGGTCGTGATTCATTGCAACTGGTTTGTTTCCTTCACTATCCCAGAAGACGAAATCGCCCCATTCTTCATGCTGTTTCTCAGTGAGCACTGGACCGGGTTGTTCATGAATCGCTGGCCCTTTTTCACCCGCTTTCAGCACAATGGTATTGTTCTTCAGTTCTGCCAGTTTATAATCCGGGAACACGTCGCCAGCACGCAGCATTTCGCCAGTGTCCATGCGTACTAAAAGTGGCAAATCGGTATTCGCCTTGACATACGCATCATCAAACAACTTTTCACTGATTAAAACCTGGGCAATACCTAACGCCAAAGCTGGTGTTGTCCCTGGACGCACAATAATCACTTCATCGGCTTTATTACAAGTGGCACTGTACTCCGCAGCGATAGCCACAATCTTAGTGCCTTTCATTCTCGCTTCGGAGAGCCAATGTACATCAGGCATTTTAGTTGTTGCCCAATTCATGCCCCAAACAATCATCATGTTGGCATGTTCAACATTACAAAGGTCGAAATCAACCGTTTGTTGACCCGTGACCATGGGATGACCCGGTGGCAAATCAGTATGCCAACTGTAATTATCGAAACCCCGTCCACCTAATGATTTTTCTGGACCAGTCCCCCGTATTTTGTCATCTAACAAAGCCATACCATTGGCTTCACGGTACTGAACAAATACACGGGTCATGCCTAATGGTGGCATACCACCGCGAAATTTCAAGACTTGAGTACCGGCACCTTTGGTTTTTTCCACCATTAAGGGGTCATAACCCTGCGCCAGCAATCTTTCCTGACCTTTTTTGTCGGAATAGGTTTCCGCAATGTTCTTTAGGGCTTTGGCTGACATTTCAAACGCTTCATCCCAAGAAGCGGCTACAAACGGATCTTTTCCTCGTTGTAGATATTTCATATCCACTGCTGCGGTTTTAGGATCACGCGGAAAACCGGCTTCCACCCAGTCCTTAAAGCCCTTGCGAATCATGGGACGTTTACAGCGTCTATCCCCATAAAAACGCCGTGCCAAGGCTAAACCTTTATTACAGCAACGCGGATCCCAACGTTGGCTGGCACCGTTGCCATCTAAATCAGTCGCCTTTTGATAGCCATAACTGGGGGCAATACGAGTCACTACGCCATTTTTCACGTATCCCCGCAATAAACAATTATGCGTATCATTGGGGGCACAGAGGAAAACAAAGGAAGAGTCGTAGTGATACAAATCGCGATAGGTTTTTTCCCAATCGCGGTTAGGATACTTAACAAGAGGGTTCTCTATAGACTCTGGCATTAACAGATTAGTCGCGCTTATCGCCGACTGAGAAATCAAAGCCGTACTTGCTCCTGTTGCTGCCATCTGAAATAGAAAGCGACGACGAGAAACAGTGGTTTGATTTTTATCCACTTTTTCTGACATTATACAATCTCCCGAATATCATGAATTGAAAAATCGGTTTGAGTTTTAAATCTCAAAAATCTGTAACTACTCAGGGCAACCATAAA
>JAGLHR010000292.1 GCA_023143415.1 Thiomargarita sp.
GCGAAAGTTTTTTTAAAGAAAAAACTTTAGCCTCGAATCCTTTATGGTTGCCCTGAGTAGTTACTTTTTAATTAAAGTTATGAGCCTCTTGCAAAACTTGTTTCGAGGCGAAAGTTTTTCTTCAAAAAACTTTCGCCTTGAAAGTATCGGAATAAATTCTAATGCTTTTAGCCTTGAAATTGATTTCAAGGCTAACGAGTTTTGCAAGAGCCTCGTTATAATATTAAATTGGGCATTTTAAATTTATCCTATGAAAGTTAAAAAAGCAATTAGCAAAGGTTGTGTTTGAACGATGAGTAATAAAGCAATAGCCATAGATAACCAGCAGATACAAAACAGGATTTTTACTATTCGTGGTTTACAAGTGATGTTAGATAGTGATTTGGCTGAAATGTATGGTGTGGAAAACAAGCGTCTTAATGAACAAGTAAAAAGAAATATTGAGCGTTTCCCAGAAAAATTCAGATTTCAACTGACTGAAGAAGAGTTTCAAAGCTTGAAATTCCATTTTGACAGCTTAAACGATGATGAAAACTTGAAGTCGCAATTTGCAACAACCTCAAGTAACAATTCTTTAAGGTCGCAATTTGCGACCTTAAAAAATGAAAGAGGAAAACACCGAAAATACTTACCTTATTCACTGAGCAAGGCGTATCAATGCTATCAGCCGTGTTAAGAAGCGAAACCGCAGTGAAAGTGAGCATTCAAATCATGGATGCTTTCGTCAATATGCGGAAGTTTATCGTAGGCAATGCCGTTATTTTCCAACGATTGGACAACATTGAGCAAAAACAACTCATCACCGATACAAAACTGGATAAAGTCTTTGAAGCAATCGAAGCAAAAGAAATTAAACCCAAACAAGGAATATTTTTTGACGGACAGATTTTTGATGCATACGTTTTTGTGGCTGGTTTAATTAAAACGGCCAAAAAATCAATTATTCTGATTGATAACTACATTGATGAAACAGTTTTAACCCTGCTTTCCAAAAGAGTAAAAAATTGCACAGCGACTATCTATACCAAAACCATCTCCAGAAAATTACAGCTTGATCTAAAAAAACACAATCAGCAATACCCACCAGTTGAGATAAAAATTTTTGATAATGCTCATGACCGTTTTTTGATACTGGATGATAAGGATATTTATCACTTTGGGGCATCACTCAAAGACCTTGGCAAAAAATGGTTTGCTTTTTCCAAGTTTGAAAAAGGGGCATTGGAGGTTTTGGGGAGGCTGAGTAAATGAATAGTGAAAATGGAAAATGGAAAATATGAACGAGAATAAATTATCAATCAATCTCACATCCACAATAAAAAACCTGCTTGAAAACGCAAGGAAACAAGTGGTGCAGAATATTAATACCACTATGGTTTACACTTATTTTGAAATTGGCAGGGTAATTGTGGAGTATGAGCAAAATGGACAAAAAAGGGCTGAATATAATTCTCAGACTTTGAAAGAAGTTTCTAAAGAACTCACAAAAGAGTTTGGCAGAGGTTTTTCTGTTACAAATTTACAGCAAATGAGAACCTTTTATTTATCATATGAAAAACAACAGACAGTGTCTGTTATTTCTGCAAGTTCTAAAAATCTTCCTGAAAACTTACCAAAAGATCAGAGGCTACGGGCTAACTCTGAAATTTCAAAAATGCACTTTACCCTCTCATGGTCTCATTATGTTTTTTTGATGAGACTTGATGAAAGAGAAAGAAATTTTTATGAAAAAGAATCGCAAATCAATAATTGGTCTCTTCGAGAACTAAAAAGACAATTTGATTCTGCTCTTTTTGAAAGAGTTTTTTTAAGCAGAGATAAACAAGGGGTATTGGATGATAATTTAGAAAAATATCATTTTCCTGAAAAACCTGAAGATACAGTTAAAGATCCGTACATTCTTGAATTTTTAGGGTTTGATGAAGTGACAAGCTACTCTGAATCAGAATTAGAACAAAAAATCATTGATCATTTAGAACATTTTTTGTTGGAATTGGGGAAAGGCTTTACTTTTGTTGGCAGACAACAACGATTTACTTTTGATGATCAACATTTTTTTGTGGATTTAGTCTTTTATAACCGTTTGTTGAGATGTTTTGTGGTAATTGATCTGAAACTGGGCAGAATCAAACATCAAGATATTGGGCAAATGCTAATGTATGTTAATTACTATGATCGCTTTGTGAAGACTGATGAAGAAAATCCAACGATTGGAATATTGCTTGCCAAAGACAAAAATGAAACTTTGGTAGAAATTACATTGCCAGAACAATCTAATGTTTTTGCCAGTGAATATAAAACCTATCTACCGACAAAGGAAGAATTAAAGAGGCAAATAGAAGAGGTTTAGAAAAAAGTTTCTTGCCAAACCTCTGAGGTTTTTCCTATAGACGTTCAGAAAAATGTTTCTCGCCAAACCTCTGAGGTTTTTCATCAAAATTGAATTTATAATTTGGAACAAATAATGGAAAATTCAGAAACCGAAAAGTTAGAAATTGACTTACTATTAAATGCAATTGAAAAATGTTATGGGTATGACTTTCATCACTATGCCCGTGATTCCTTTACACGGCGCGTCAAAAATTTTTTACAAAAAAGTAACTATCATCAGATTTCAGAGCTCATACCCCAAATACTCCATGACAAAGACTATTTTAAATCCTTCCTCCTTAATTTATCAGTCACAGTCACAGAACTGTTTAGAGACCCTTTTTTTTATAAGGCTATTAGAAAAGAGGTTATTCCCTACCTCAAAACTTACCCTTTTATTAAGATATGGCATGCAGGTTGCGCCACAGGGGAAGAAGTCTATTCAATGGCAATTCTGCTTAAAGAAGAAGGCATTTATCATCGTTCACAAATATATGCCACCGACTTTAATGATTTGGCACTGGATAAAGCAAAAAAGGGCATTTACCCGATAGAACAAGTTATGAAAGAAACGGTTAATTATCAAGAAGCTGGTGGTAAAAAGTCATTTTCTGATCACTATCATTCAGATAATCATTACGTGATAATGAATCGTGAATTGAAAAAAAACATCACTTTTGCCAATCATAATCTGGTAACAGATGCTTGTTTTGGCGAGATGCACCTCATTCTATGTCGCAATGTGCTGATTTATTTCGATGAAATTCTTCAAAATCGTGCTTTAAAACTGTTTGATGAAAGTCTGATTTATAAAGGATATCTGTGTTTAGGCACTAAAGAAACGCTTATGTTCACCAATATTAATGAACATTTTGAAAGAATTGCCCATCAAGAAAAAATATATCAAAAAATAATGGTGAATTATTAACTGATGTTACGCACTATGTAGTGAAGCACAAATTATCGGATATTATGGAGTTCAACGCTTTAGCTTTGATCGCTAGTCATTTGGTCACACCCAAAGCTGAAGCGTTGGACTCCAAAAAGTCTTAAAACTTATGCTTCAGTACTTATGTTTCCAAGATGTTTAAGAAATCCTTTCCAAAAATCGGATTTCTAAGCGGCGAAACGATGTTTAAGAAATCCTTTCCAAAAATCGGATTTCTAAGCTCAAAAACGAATAGGGCCGGATAGGTTCAAGCATTCACCATTCACCATTCATAATTCACCATTAACTAAACTATGAAAATTCTTATCCTAATTGTTTCTTATAATGGTGAAAAAACCATTTGCAGTGTATTAGAATCATGTCTCACAGATAAACGTCTCTCTGATATGACAACGCTTATCATCGACAACGCTTCGACAGATAAGACGATAGCCGCCATCCAATCAGTCAATCTCAATCCGCTTGAAATCATACAAATGCCCAGTAATGTTGGCGTAGCAATCGCCTACAATCTTGGATTAAAAAAGGCGAAAGAATTGGGAGCAAAATGGTTATTTTTGCTTGATCAGGATAGTGTTTGCTTAAATTGTTGCTTAAACCATTTGGTGGAAGAAGCCAAACTGCTTGAAAAAAAGGGGGAACAAGTCGGTGCAATCTGTGCCTGTGTACGAAGTTGGTTCTTTCAAGATACTATCCACTTACCTTATAATTGGACTGGAGATTCATTAGTAACAGCAAACATAGATTCTTCATCTGAAATAGTCATTCCTATTGATTCATCACTCAGTTCAGGCACACTTTATAATGTAGAAGCACTCAATGCGGTGGGTGGATTTCGAGAAGATTATTTTATCGATTTTATTGATCATGAATGTCACCTGCGTTTACGCAATGCAAACTGGGGAATATGGTGGCATAAACATGCTATTCTTTATCACCGCCTGGGCATCATCCAAAAAATGACGAATGAAGGATTATGGATTGAGCATCAACCCTATCGTTACTATTATATGGCACGAAATATGCTGGAAGGGTTGCGTCGCCTCGGTGGAAAAACGGCAGCAAAGCGTTTTATCAAGCAGGATATATTTGGACACATACAACGCCTTTGGCGATATGGAAAAAGTCCATGGAAAAGTAGTTATTTTATGATAAGAGGAATAATAGATGGCTTCTTGGGGCGATTTGGGAAGTATTAGCCAAACCATTGATTATGATACCCTTTTACCAAACATTTCACGTTTACCACTGCCAATTGGACAACGATTAGCTCAAGCTCGAGGGTGGATACATGGTTTAATAGATTATGATTGGCGTTCACAGGGCATAGGGCAACATTATGTACGTGAAGCCACTTTGCAAGCGATGCAAGCCTTAATGCCTGAAGCCGGAAAAAAGCGACAATTACTCTATACCTTGCGTCGCTTTGTGCATAATTCCAGAGAAGAATGGGAATCTTACCTTTTTAGAAACCAAAAGGTGATGCAATCGATTTTTGAAAAAAGCCAGATTGAAGGGCTAGAAGCACTGATAGAAGCACAAAAAAATGGAAAAAGTTTAGTCTTATTGACGAGCCATTTAGATAGTTACTGTATGGGCATTGTACTCATGGGAATGAGTGGTTTACGTCTTAATGTGATGACAACCGCACTTCTCAAAGATCCACGACTTGATCCCGTTATACAAACGTTCTTCCAAAAAAAAATACAAGGCTTAGAAATGCACATACAGGGCGGCAAACTGATGTCACACGAGAAAAATCTCAGCTATTTTTATAGAGCCTTGTCAAGAGGAGAAGCTGTTGTCATCCAAGCAGATGTCCCCGCCGCGCCCAATGCAGACGCAATAGCTGTTCCATTTTTAGGCGAAATACGTCGAATGTCCGCCGGCGCACAACGTATGGCAATAAAAACAAACAGTTTAATGGCAGCCTACTTATGTCTTCACCAAGGTGTTGGCAAATACAAAGTGATTTGTACCTCGCCAAAAACGATTGATCCCGCCCATCCAGAACGCACTTTAGAACCCATTTATCAATTCATAGAAACACATATCCGTCAATTTCCAGATCGATGGTTAGCAGCGGATTTACTCCGCGTTTATGAAAATGTTCAAGATTCTAAGGCAAGTTGTGGGTTGGAGTGTTAAATCTTTCTGGTTCCCATTCATGGACGCTCTTTCTGGTTCCCAAACTCTGTTTGTGAACGAGAGTAAGCATAAGTTTTAATTTTGGAGTCCAACGCTTCAGCTTTGGGCGTTTTTTGGACGGATTGACAAAGCTAAAGCGTTGTACTCCATTTGACAAAGCTAAAGCGTTGTACTCCATTTTCAATGCTTCAGTACATACGAGAGTACGAGAGTAAATAATTGTATGAATTGAATCATTTCGAGGTTTTCGTTTTTTGAAAAGAAAACCTCGAAAACCATTCACCATTCACCATTCATTATTAATAAAATGCACCTCTTAAATCCCATATCTATTAAAAACAAACTTCAATTTATTATTATCATAACAAGTGCTATTGTACTACTATTAGCGTCAACTGCTTTTATCGTGAACGATTTGTTCACATTTCGCCGCCAAATGGTTGCAGACTTATTTGTTTTAGCTGAACTCGTTGGAATTAATAGCACAGCAGGATTGATGTTCAATAATAGCCAGACGGCAGAAGAAAATATAGCCGCCCTCAAAGCCAATAAACATATTATTGTCACCAAGATTTATTCAAAAGACGGTACATTGTTCGCCACTTATTTCAGAGAAGGATTGGATCAAAATTCATTATCCAAACATTTAATGAGTGAAAAATATTTTCTGCATAATCAAAAGAAACAGGCGCGTGACAAAATTGAAGAATCGTTTTTTTTTCATAACAATCATTTCGGGATTTTTAAACCAATCATTTTTAAAAAGGATATCATTGGCATTGTTTATATCAAATCAGATTTAGACGCATTTCATGAGCGTTTATTTTGGGAAATCTGGATTATGAGCATTGTTATGCTCGTCTCCTTATTACTCGCATTTTTTTTATCCCTTAAATTCCACCGCACTATTACCACGCCTATTTTAAATCTGCTGGAAACCATGAAAGAAGTTTCGACAGATAAAATTTATTCACATCGCGCAAAAAAAACGACTGACGATGAAATAGGCAAACTGATTGACGGCTTCAATGACATGTTGGCAGAAATCGAAAAGCGCAATATTGCGCTTGCCCAAACACGCGATCAAGCGATGGCAGCGAGTCAGGCGAAAACCACTTTTCTGGCTAATATGAGCCATGAGCTCCGCACCCCGCTCAATGGTATTTTGGGTTATGCACAAATCTTATTGCAGGATGAAGATTTAAAGGAAACATATAAAGAAGGGCTAGAAGTGATTCAGCGCAGTGGCGAATATTTATTAACTCTGATTGATGACATTTTAGATTTGTCTAAAGTTGAGGCAGGTAAAATAGAACTCGATCCCGCCAATTTTCATTTAGGGGGATTTCTAAAAGAAATTGCAGAACTATTTAAAATGCGAGCCAATCAAAGCGAACTTTATTTTACTTATAAAGTCTCAAAGAATCTACCCCGCGGCATTTGTGCAGATGAAAAAAGGTTGCGGCAAATTCTGATTAATTTATTAGGTAATGCCGTCAAATTTACGCCAGAAGAAGGCAAAGTGAACTTTGAAGTGAATTATTACGATGATAAAATTCATTTTAAAATAGCAGATACAGGTATCGGGATTGCAGAAAATGAGTTAAAACATATTTTTTCACCCTTCCAACAAGCCGGCGAACTCAATTATAAAAAACAAGGTACAGGTTTAGGTTTATCTATTAGCAAAGAATTAGTCGAAATGATGGGCGGAAAATTACAGGTTAAAAGTATCGTCGGAAAAGGAAGCACCTTTTGGATGGCTTTAGATTTACCTATCGTCTCACATCATATTAAAGAGCAACCTGTCAAAAAACAGGCAGTTATCGGATATCAAAGAATTTCTACAGAAAAGGATTCAAAAAGCGAATCTCCTCTTAAAATTTTACTGGTTGAAGATAACAAAGAAAATCGCAGTGTACTCAGGAATATTTTAGAACCTTTAAACTTTGAAATAGTGGAAGCGACAAATGGTATTGAAGGCGTAAATAAGGCTTATGACTGTCTTCCTGATTTAATTATAATGGATTTAATCATGCCTGAAATGAACGGCTTTGATGCCACCCGCAAAATAAGAAAAATTCCTGAACTTCAAGAAATACCCATTATTGCTACCTCAGCCAGCGTTTTTGAATATCACCGTGAGGAAAGTTTAAAGGTGGGTTGTCATGACTTTATGCCTAAACCCTTTGGCGACGATTTGTTAAGATTAGTTGGACAATATTTGAAATTACAATGGATTTATAAAGAAACCTTAGAAGCATCCAGTGTTAAAAAGATAAACGATCCCCTTTCAGAAAATTCACCTGATGAGGAAATACAAAGCTCAATAAAACTACAGGCAGAGCAAGCTAACCATTTTTTTATTCTCTCAATGAAGGGAGATATTATAGGTATTTTAGAATTTGCAAAGCAAATAGAACAATCGGATGCGCAATTAACGCCTCTTGCAAACAAAATAAGATATTTCGCTAAGAACTTTAAAGTTAAACAACTCCGCAAAATGGCTAAAAAACATAAGGAAAATACAACATGAATTTAAACGAGTCGCATAAAGAAACCATTTTAATCGTTGATGATGTTCAAGAAAATGTCGCTCTCTTATTCCGTTTTTTAAGCAATCAAGGTTTTAACGTGTTGGTTGCTGAAAGTGGTGAACTCGCGCTGCAAACCTTTGAATATGTCAAACCTGATATTATTCTCTTAGATATAACGATGCCTGGTATGAATGGTTTTGAAGTCTGTAAAATATTAAAATCTCAGGAAGAAACTCAAGAGATTCCCATCATTTTTATGACAGCATTATCGGATACTTCTGATAAACTAAAGGGCTTTAGCTTGGGTGCTGGAGATTACATCACTAAACCATATAAACGAAATGAAGTCTTAGCTCGTGTCAACGCTCATCTTGAAATTTATAAACTTCAACAACAATTAAAAGCACAAAATCAACAGTTACAAGAATTAACGGCTAAACTTGAAAAACACAATAAAATCATTACTTTAGAAAAAGAAAAGGCGGATAAATTACTTTTAAACATTTTACCTGCCAGAGTCGCTAATGATTTAAAAGAAACGGGTAAGACAAAACCTGAATGCTTTAAAAATGTCACCGTTTTTTTCTCAGATATTGTCGGTTTTACCCAATTATCCGCCAAACTTGATCCCGATGTATTGATTGATGAATTAAATCGTCTTTTTACCGCATTTGATAATATTGTCGAAAAACATCAATGTGAACGTATTAAAACGATTGGCGATGCTTACCTCTGCGTCTGTGGGCTACCCTCAGAAAATCCATATCATGCAGAAAATATTGTCCAATCTGCTATTGAAATCATTAAATACCTAGAAAAACGCACGGCTCAAATTAAATGGGAAGTCAGAATTGGTATTCATACTGGAAAAGTCATTGGTGGTGTTGTAGGCATTAAGAAATATATTTATGATGTATTCGGGGATACCATTAATACGGCTTCAAGAATGGAAACCCACTCCGTACCCATGAAGATTAACATTTCAGAAACAACTTATCATCAGATTAAAGATAAGTTTAAAGTCATTGAAAGAGGTTTAATACCTGTGAAGGGGAAGGGCAGTATGAAGATGTACTTTATAAATTGTCCAAAGCTAAAGCGTTGAGACTCCTCAAAGCTAAAGCGTTGAGACTCCTCAAAGCTAAAGCGTTGAGACTCCTCAAAGCTAAAGCGTTGAGACTCCTCAAAGTTAAAGCGTTGAGACTCCTCAAAGCTAAAGCGTTGAGACTCAAAAAGCTAACGCATTGAATTTCAAAGAAATAATATGAAACTATTCAAATTGATAGCAGAATCCATCAAGTCTTTCTTACAAGGTATGCTTATATTACTCATACTCTTAACTCCAATTATTGGTTGTCATTTCTGGGTAAAAGTTCAAACCCAAGATCGACTTTATTCCGATATTAATGCGATTCCTAAAAAGAATGTGGCGTTACTGCTAGGTACAGGCAAGTATTTACGACATGGATACATTAACCGCTATTTTCAATATCGCATCAATGCCGCGGTGCAACTCTACAAAGCAGGTAAAATCAAACATATTATTGCCAGCGGCGATAATCGCACCAAATATCATAATGAGCCGATG
This sequence comes from Thiomargarita sp., assembly GCA_023143415.1. GTDB lineage: Bacteria > Pseudomonadota > Gammaproteobacteria > Beggiatoales > Beggiatoaceae > QNES01. The sequence continues at coordinate 9,593 of JAGLHR010000292.1, forward strand.
GATATGAAAAAATCACTCATGGCACGGGGAGTGCCGAAAGAAGCGATTACATTAGATTACGCAGGTTTTCGTACCTTAGATTCTGTAGTACGTTGTCAGAAAATTTTTTCACAAAATGATATTATTATCGTTTCACAAGCATTTCATAATCAACGCGCCTTATTTATCGCAGACTTTTATGATATTAAAGCAATCGGTTTTAACGCAAGAGGTGTTCCTTTAAAGAATGATATAAAAACACCCATTCGGGAATATTTAGCCCGCATTAAAGCGGTTTTAGATTTATATGTTTTGAAAACGCAACCTAAGTTTTTAGGGGAAAAAGTTGACGTCGTGTTTTAATACAAATTTGGAATCCAACACTTCAGCTTTGGGCATTCAGGAGTCCAACGCTTCAGCTTTGGGCGTATTTTTCCGTCCAACGTTTGCTAAATTTTAAGGTAACCTTTATGACAGCTTACGCATTTTGGAACAACAAAGGTGGTGTTGGCAAAAGTTTTTTATGTTTCATTGCCGCATCAGAATATGCACATCGTCATCCAAACACGGATGTCTATGTGATTGACTTATGCCCACAAGCTAATCTCTCAGAAATACTATTGGGTGGATACTCCTCCACTTCTAATAACATATCTGACTTTCCAATGACTCGTCTTATCAAAAAAACACCTAGAGCAACGGTGGCAGGTTATCTTGAAGCCCGACTTAATTCACCATTTAGCATGATTGCTGATATTGAGCCGTTTTTGTGTCAACCGAGCCATTTTAACAGTAAAATACCTCATAATTTACGGTTAGTTTGTGGTGATAACCTATTGGAGATTTTATCAGAAGCCATTCGCCAAACATCACAACTTTCTATCCCAACAGACGCTTGGAAACAAGTGGTCAATTGGATAAAAGATTTGATGGGGAGCTGCATTAAAAAAAGTGGAGAACGTGAAACACTATTTCTTTTAGATTGCAATCCGAGCTTTGCGGTTTATACGCAATTAGCGTTGGTAGCGGCTAACGACGTTATTGTTCCTTTTACTGCCGATGATAGTTCTCGTCGTGGAATTGAAAACGTCATCGCCCTGCTCTATGGTGTCGGAGATGCACATACCGCATCTTATGCGAAAATCAATTTTGCCAAACGCGCCAAAGAAGAAAATGTCGATATTGCCAAACTCCACACATTTGTCAGTAACCGGCAAACGTTGTTCAATGGTAAACCCAGTAAAGCATTTAAAGCAATGGATACCGCGATCAAAAACACGATGAAAAATATCCATCGTGATCATCGGAGTTTATTTGCTAATCCCAAAGAGGAACCGAGCAAAAAATTTGTGATTATTCCCGACTATCACAGTGCTTGTGTGGTTGCTGGTACAACAGGTACACCTTTGCAGAAACTTAAAGCAGGACCTCATCACTTATTTGGAGAACGAGTTCAAATTAATCCGGCTCCTCTTAAAAGGTATTGCGAAGCATTAACAGAATTTATTTCCCATTTGTAGGAGGTAAGCAATGCCATCACCTGCTGCAATTAAGTATTTTAACAACATACAAAATGCGGAAATTCTACGAAAGGGTGTTAACGATCCGCGTTTTAAACCTATTTCTCGTGTAAAAAAACAAATTTATTACCATGCCTCGTTGGCTGCGAGTGTTGCAACGTGGGATGCTTATATCAATAATATCGTTCGAGATTTTTTTGAAGTGACTTTTGATCCATCTATATCTAAATTCCATAGTTTACATACTGTTGCAAAGAGTATAGCTGAAAAAGCACTTAAAAAATTCAATACGCCTAATTGGGAAAATACCCGAAACTTGCTATTTCAGCATATTGGATATGATCCAATTAATGATTGGATATGGTTAAATCACAATATGGGTGTTCAACAAGTGAAAGAAAGACTTAACCAAATTTTAAAAGTGCGTCACAGTTTTGCACACGGTTTTGCAGTACCAGCTTTTTCATGGACACAAACAAATGCTGGCGTAGTTCGACTGACTAGCATGGCATTAACTGAAAATGAAGCCCTTTTTAAACATCTTGTAAAACAAACGGATAAAGGAATGAAACAGTATATTGATACTATCTATGGTACCCATTTAACTTGGTAATTTATTTTCTTGTTTTCCTTTTGAATTTGGAGTCCAACTGGGCTTTCCGTCCATTTTGGAATTTGGAGTCCAACGCTTCAGCTTTGGACATTTAGGAGTCCAACGCTTCAGCTTTGGGCATTCAGGAGTCCAACGCTTCAGCTTTGGAAATTTTGGATACGCCCAAAGCTGAAGCGTTGGACTCCTGAAACTAAAAATATATCTAATCATTTGATTTTAAACATTTTTTATAAACAAATCGCATAAAATTATGAAGAAAATCATTCAAGGCATCATCGCCGCCACTTTCCTTTCCGGCTGTCAAGTAACAAGCGTTGTACCAAACGCGCTACAGGAGAAAGCGTTTCTTTCAAAACCGGGTTATGAACAGATTGACAAACACGCCCTCAGATCGCCAAAGCATCTTGAGCATTCCTCACAAACCCTTGCGGCTTACCTCATAGAACCCGCAAAAAATGATCGGGAAAAGGCACGCGCCATTTATCGTTGGATAACGTATAACATCGCCTACAATGATGAAGGGTTTTTCAAGGGAAAAACAGGCGATTTAAGCCCTGATGGCGTACTCAGAAATCGTCGCGCTGTATGCGAAGGCTATGCTGGACTGTTTAAGCGATTAGGGCAACTTGCTGGCCTTGAAGTTGAAACAATCTCAGGATATTCAAAGGGTTATAGTTACGCTGTTGACGGAAATGATTCCATTAATCACGCATGGAATGCCGTCAAAATTGATGGGCAATGGCAACTCATAGACACAACTTGGGGTGCTGGCTACTTGGATGAAAAGAAAAAGCGTTTTATCCGCCTATTTCAAGATCATTATTTTTTAACGCCACCAGAACAATTCATTTATGACCATTTCCCGAAACAAACCCGATGGCAATTGCAACAACCGCCCATTTCAAAAGCAGACTATGATAGGCAGGTTTATCTGAGACCCGCATTTTTTAGAACGGGATTACTCGTGGGCAGCCACCCACAAGGCACGATTAAAACACAAAAAGAAGTCATGATTACCCTACGCGCACCAAAAGAAGCTGCACTCATGGGACAATTATTACTTAATCACAATGAAGTCGATGAATCACATATTTCTATCCGCAAAAGGGTTGGACAATATGAAATCCTAACGACTTTTCCTCGCCCCGGTAAATATACATTAAGGCTATTTACCAAGCGGCAAGATGAAGAAGGCGCATACCGTTGGGCACTTGATTATAGAATTATAGCCAGTCAGGGCATAACTTCAGAGGAAAAAGCGGTTTCTCCAGAACAAATATTTTTTGATACTGGTTTAAAAGTGGATAGCCACCCTCAACGCTTTATTGAAACAGAAAAAGAAGTCATGGTGACAATACTCGCGCCTGAAAATGTTTTAATGAGCGCGATACTGTATCATGATCAGAAGCGATTAGACAAATCGTTCACATTCGTACAGAGGAAGGGAGAAAAGTATGAAATTCATGCCGTTTACCCTCGCCCTGGAAACTACATTCTCAGGCTATTTGCAAAACACAAAAATGAGGAAGACTATCAACAAGCCTTGGATTATAACGTTAAAGTGAATCAGGGCTTATCCGGCAATATTGGCTTTCCAAAAACCTTCGTGCCATTCAAGGAAAAGAAGGGCTATCTTTATACCCCCATGCAGGCTCATTTAAAAGCGGGTACAACACAACAATTTAGATTGGCGATAGAAGCGGCTGATAAGGTAGCTGTTCTCATTGAGAATAAATGGCATCCTCTCAAAAAACAAGGCGGGTTATTTGAAGGGAATGTGACCATTGGAAAAGGCAAGTTCAGCGTTTATGCAAAATGGCCAGGCGATAGGAATTATAGTAGCTTGCTGCAATATGTGGCTGAATGAAGATTTCTCTTTAAAATTTTTCAGAGAACATGATCTTTAGTAAATGTAGGGTGGGTAGGAACGAAGTGGAAACCCACCATTTTTGGTCAATGTGGAAACCCACCATTTTTGGTCAATGCCATTAAGTTAAGGGTCTTCACACAGGTCTGCCCTAAAAAACTCCACATATTCAGGGGCTGTTGGGGCATTCGAGGCTAACGTTTTTTGAAGAAAAACGTTAGCCTCGAATCCTGCGTGTTCGCCCTG
>JAGLHR010000293.1 GCA_023143415.1 Thiomargarita sp.
ATTGATCAGGCTTCAATTGAATTAGCGAGCGTAGGGTGGGTAGCCTGGTAGGGTGGGCAACATCTTTCCTCGTTCCCAAATTCTATTTGGGAATGCCTTCCACGACGCGGAGCGTCGTGGAAGGCATTTCTAGTTCCCACGCCGGCGCGCTCATTGTTATACATAAGTCAAAATGATTAAAAGTAGGGTGGGTAGAGCGATAGCGAAACCCACCATTTTGGAGGCTCGGTGGGTTTCCACTTCGTTCCTACCCACCCTACGAAAAATAAGTTAAATCAAACACTTAAATGCTTATGTATAACGATGAGCGCCGGCGCGTGGGAACCAGAAAAAATGATTATCGTATTTATTGATGAATGGTGGGTTTCGTTTTCACTCTACCTACGCTCGCTTGCTACGCTTGCTTTGACCCCAATAATTGAAAATAGGAACGATAAATGGTAAAAGGTGATCATGAACCTATCCCACTATTCAAAAATGCGGAACAATGAATAAAAATCGTTTGGTTTTTAACCAAAAAACGAGGGTTAAACTCGTAAGCCGTATATGTCTGATTAATAAATGGTAATTCGTAGGGTGCATAAGCGATAGCGTCATGCACCTTAACAGACGCAATTTAACCAACGTTTTTTATGGGTCAATTTGGTGTATGACGCTTCGCTTATACACCCTACGAAGGAGTGGGTTTCGCTTTCGCTCTACCCACCCTACGCTTCAATGCCATTAAGTTAAGGGCAACCACAGTGCAGCCTACGAATCGTCATGTTATGTCGGTTGCACTCCTTTATGGTTGCCCTTAACTTAATGGCTGTTACCCTACGCTTGCTTGCCACTATCCATACTACGCTGGCTGATTATAGAATATTTATACTCTAGCCATAATCATTTTTTGGTTCCTATCCGACAAGGAGACAAATATGAAAATGACTCTAACATTTCCTGATGAGATTGCACAACAGATTCAGGGATTATCTAATCCAAGTGAATTTGTAAACAAAGTGGTCAAAGACGCTTTAAAGAAGCTAACTCTTCAACAGCAAAAGGCTTCTGAACCTCATAGATGGGCTAAAATTGTCCAAAGGGTTCAAAATGATCCCATTCACCTTGATGGCTACTCTCAACAATTGAAAAAGGACATGAAAGAATTTCGGGAAAATTTTGAATTCTTACATGATAAATAACTGTCCTTTCGCTTATTTTTTTAGTGCATTGTGAATGAAATGGTATAAAATTCAATAAGTTATTTTTTTTATATTTCAATTCAACGTGTTATATAAATATATAATAAATTCAGTCACTTAAAAATTTGGCGTTTCTGTTTTTTGAAAACCTTGATAAAATCAGTAAGTTAATCATATAGTCATTAAAATGTAAAATCAATGACTTACAAATTACTTTGAGCCAAAAAAAATAAGCGAAAGTACAGAAATAAGATGAATAAATATCTTTTTGACTCAAATAGCGTTTCAGATTTTTACGATAAATCTTCTGATGGCTTAAGATTTGTGAAAATTTATCTTCTTTAGAGGATACGGATGAGGTTTACATATCCATACTTACTCTATATGAATTTGAGTATGGATATGCTAACGCACCGGATGAAAAGAAAACCGTTATCATGAAAAAAATAGAGGAAGCCCAAAAAGATTTTGAAGTTTTACCTCTTCTAAAAGAAGGTTCTCAATTGTTTGGTGTTTTAAAAAAAGCCATTAAGGATTCAAGAAAACTGAATAAAGAAAGTGTCAAGAAACATAATATTGATATTATACTTGCTGTCACGGCGATGGTGGAAAATTGTATTTTAGTGAGTGCTGATTCTATTTATGTCGAAATCCAAAGGCTCAATTCAAAATTGATCTTAGAAAATTGGCTTAAAAAAAATGGTAAAAAATAAATCACTTGCCGAAAAAAATGATCAAGGTTAATTTATCTCAATTTATACTTAACTCGTAAGCCGCATCTGTCTGATTAATAAATGGTAATTCGTAGGGTGCATAAGCGATAGCGTCATGCACCTTAACAAACGCAATTTAACCAACGTTTTTTATGGGTCAATTTGGTGTATGACGCTTCGCTTATACACCCTACGAAGGAGCGAAACCCATCATTTCGTTCTCTTTCTATTGACTTTCCTTGTTCCTTTCGAGGCTAAGGTTTTTTTGAAGAAAAAACGTTAGCCTCGAATTCTATTTGGGAATGCCTTCCATGACGCTCTGCGTCGAATTGGTGTGTAAAGTGAAACACACCTTTTCTTTCTAATGAATGCTAACTACTCAGGGCAACCACAAGGGATTGCCCCTACATCAGAGATTTTCGTCACTCTACATAAGAATATTTCAGCCTAAAGTTTTTTGATGAAAAACTTTAGGCTGAAATGTTGTAGGGGCATTCGAGGTTTGAGTTTTGTTTTCAAAAAACTCAATTCGAGGTTCAAGT
>JAGLHR010000294.1 GCA_023143415.1 Thiomargarita sp.
CTTATTCAATCGGGAAATGCTATAAATCAGACTAACATTGAGGAAAGAGAACATATTTCCCATTGGCAGAACTTATACAATGAGGTTTATAACCAAGCAACGACTGTCCATGAGCAAACCTTCAATATTATTGGTTGGAACAATAGTTATACCGGCTCACCAATACCTACTGCTGAAATGCGCGTCTGGCTGGATCAAACCATTAACCTAATTAAGGCACTTAAACCAAAGAAGGTGCTTGAAATTGGCTGTGGCACGGGACTTGTCCTATCACAAATCGCCCCGTTGTGTGAAGAGTATATAGGAACTGATTTTTCAAAACCCGCCATTGATTATGTCCAGGGGTTTAAAGACACACTTAATGGTATAAATCCTATAAAACTTATCCATTGTGAAGCGGATCAAATTGCAGATATGGGTTCTGTGGATACCGTGATCATTAATTCAGTGGTCCAGTATTTTCCTCATATAGACTACTTGTTTGATGTCATCCAAAAAGCGGTTAACTTGGTAACCGGCAATGGCACTCTCTTTATAGGAGATGTACGTAATTTATTACTATTAGAAACATTCCACGAATCAGTCATACGACATCAAAGTCCCGATTCGCCAGCGCCTGAATTAAAACAACGGGTTAGCCAGAAGATTTTGGAGGAAGAAGAATTGGTTGTTGATCCAGCCTTTTTTGTCTACCTAAAAAATACCTTGCCAGTTACAAATGTGAGGATTCTCCCTAAGCGCGGTGATAACCGAAATGAGCTTACCTGTTTTCGTTACGATGTCATATTGTCCATAGGTGAAGAGGACACATCTTCTTCAATGGATATCAATTGGCATGATTGGAATACAGAACTGATGATATTTTCAAGGGTGAAGGGGTTACTGGAAAACAGTCTCCAAAAGCCTTTAGGAATTAGACATATTCCTAATGCACGTATACAAAAGGAAGGGATCGATCCGGAAGCTTTTTGGAACTTGGAAGAAGATTCGGGCTACAGAGTTGAGATAAGCTGGCTCAACACGGATCAGAACGGAAGCTATGATGTTATCTTCACCAAAGGCTCAGATAAAATACCTGCTTCAGATTCTATTGTTAATAAAGATAATACCAGCGAAAAAAGGACTTTTAATGACTTTGCAAATACCCCGTTACAAACCAAGTTTAAGCGTAAATTTGTACACCAGTTAAGAAAATACTTGCAAGAGCATCTACCGGATTACATGGTGCCGTCAGCTATTGTAAAGCTTGATGCGCTTCCCCTTACAATCAACGGCAAAATTGATCGCGAAGCCTTGCCGCTACCTGAAAAAAATCGTTTGATGCTGGATAGTGATTATCTGGCCTCTCGCACACCTCATGAACACGCACTGGTTGAGATATGGCAGAATGTCCTTGGGATTGAGCAGATTGGTATTCAGGATAATTTCTTTGAATTAGGCGGAGATTCCCTGAAAGCACTCCAGACAATAACACGCGCCAAGGAACGCAATATCCAGATATCTTTTGAAAACTTTTTCAAAAATCCAACGATTGAAGTATTATTAAAGCACTCAACAGTAGAACATGTTGGGCATAACCAAGCAGAAGTAGATGAAGAAGTAGATGAAGTTGCAGATTTTCCCTCTACCTACCCACTTTCCCCGCTCCAGGAAGGGATGTTATACCACATTATCCGCAGCGAAAACGATGAAGTCTATCAGGTTCAATTTATGTTAGAAATTGAGGGAGTACTTGATCAGGCTACTTTTAAGAAAGCCTGTGAGGCTGTTGTTAATCGTCATCCTGCCTTAAGAACCTCTTTTCATTGGGAGGGAATACCAGAACCAGTACAAACTGTAGCCGATCAGGTTCAAGTGCCATTTTATGAAAAATATCTACAGGATATTGCCGTAGAGGAACAGCATAGCTTAATAAATTCGTTTATTAAGCAGGAACGACGGGCGGGGTTTACACTCAATAAGGCACCTTTATTGCAGTTTTCGCTCTTTCGTTTGTCTAACCACACCTATAAGCTTATCTTCCATTTCATTCATTTAATTCTTTCTGAATGGGAACTGTTTATTGTCTTTAAGGAGATATTTAACTGCTATGATACCTTCAAGGCAGGAGAAGATATCAAACTGCCACCAGTACGTCCTTATTATGATTTTATCGCTTATATACAAAATATTGATAAGGACAAAATGAAGGTATTTTGGACTGATTATCTGAGGGGTTACTTTCCTGAACAATTACCCATTATCCGCAAAAATCAGGGTACCACAGACGTATATAACGAGATACAAATTCCCCTAACAGCGGATTTAACCGAGAGATTAACCTCTTATGCCAAGCATCACCGGATCACACTTAACACGCTCTTAACTGGTGCATATGCTATTCTGCTCAGTCGATATTATAGGAATGAAGATATCGCTTTTGGTATGGTATTTTCTGGGCGTAATATTGATATGACCGGTATAGAAAATACCGTTGGCTTATTTATTAATACCTTGCCACTCCGAACTGATGTTGGAGGAGATAGACACCTTCTATCATGGATGGAAGAACTTCAAAACAATGTCTTTGAACTCAGTCAGTACGAACATAGTTCTTTGGTAGAGATTCAAGGATGGAGTCGTGTGTCCAGGGGGCAGTCTCTTTTTGAGACGATACTTGTTTTCGATGAAGAGCCGCTTGACAGCTATCTTAACAAGCAAGGGTATCGCCTCAATATTAAACAGATGGAGATACTCTTTGAAAGTACCAACTATCCATTAACCTTTGCGGTTTTGAAAGGGGAAAATATCGCGGTTCGCGCAATCTTCAATGAGGCGCATTTTGATGCTCTATCCATTAAAAATATGGTAGCACAGTACCGAACAGTCCTTGAAAATATCATTTCAACGGCCACCAATTCTTCTTTGAAAGACATCTCGCTGGTTTCAGCAGCAGAATATCACAAATTAGTCGTCCAATGGAACGATACCTTTACAGACTATCCTAGAGATAAATGCATCCAACAATTATTTGAGGAGCAGGTTGCGAAGGTACCAGCAGCGGTAGCACTGATCTTTAGTGGTCAGGAAATCTCATATTTTGAACTCAACCGGCGTAGTAACCAACTGGCACACTACTTACAGAGACAGGGCATTCAACCCAAGGCCCTTATTGGTATTAGCATGGCGCGTTCTGTTGAGATGATAGTAGGATTATTGGCAATACTGAAGGTAGGAGGCGCTTATGTCCCAATAGATCCATGCTATCCAGAAGAACGCATCGCATTTATGATTAAAGACACGGGAATAGTCGTGTTGCTGACTCACGAGAAGGTATCACAGAACCGATTATATCTCTCCTCGGTAAAGACCCTCTGTGTTGATACCGAATGGAATGTAATAGCTCTTGAGAGAGAAGAGAATTTACCCGGTAAGACAACAACATCCAAAGACTTTGCATACATTACCTATACGTCAGGCTCCACGGGTACCCCTAAAGGAGTCATTATTACCCATCAAAATGTGGTACGATTGGTTCAAGGGACAGATTATGCCAACCTGACTTCCGAAGAAGTATTTCTGCAATTTGCACCTATCTCGTTTGATGCTTCTACCTTTGAAATATGGGGTGCTCTGGTTAATGGTGCCAGGCTGCTTATAATGCATCTTCAAAGACCCTCACTCGAAGAATTAGGTAAAGTGCTTAGGGAATACCAAGTAACGACATTATGGTTAACCGCTGGATTATTTCACCAGATGGTAGACGAAAGACTGGAAGACTTAAAAGATGTACGGCAATTACTGGCTGGTGGTGATGTTCTGTCAATGCCTCATGTTAAAAAGGTGCTTGCAACACGAAAGGAAATTAAACTCATCAATGGTTATGGTCCTACTGAAAATACGACCTTTACCTGTTGTTTTCCTCTGTCTGAAAATAGCGAGATTAACACCACTATACCAATAGGTCGTCCGATTGCCAACACGCAGGTATATATAGTGGATCAATATTTACATCCCGTCCCACCCGAGCTACCAGGAGAATTACTCATCAGTGGTGATGGCCTCGGTTTGGGTTATCTAAATCGGCCTGAACTGACAAAAGAAAAGTTTATACCGAACCCCTTTAGCAATGAACCGGGAAGTCGTATATACCGCACGGGTGATCTGGTCAGATATAGGGCAGATGGCAATATTGAATTCATTGGACGCTTTGATGATCAGGTAAAGGTGCGTGGTTTTAGGATTGAACTACCAGAAATTGAACTGGCACTTAGACAACACTCTGATATTCAAGATGTAGTCGTGATCACTCGGGAAGACCAGAAAGGTGACAAACAATTAGTCGCCTATATGGTTCCTGATAAAAAACAAGTGGCAGTAGCTGAAATAAGAGCGTTTCTGAAAAAGAAGCTACCAGATTATATGTTACCTTCCGTGTTTATGATCTTACCCGCACTACCACTGACGGCAAACGGCAAGATTGACAAACGGGCTTTACCTGATCCGGACACCAACAGCATATTAACCAATGATTATGTACCTCCAAAAACGCCAGAAGAAGAATTATTGGCCGAAATTTGGACTGATGTTCTGAATATAGAGAGGGTGGGTATACTTGATAACTTCTTTGAACTGGGTGGCCATTCCCTTCTTGCTACCAGGGTCATTTCCAGAATTCGTGATACATTCAATGTAGAACTCCCCATGAGCCTCTTATTTGATTTTCCGACTGTGGCTGGGTTAATGGTGCAAATTTCCACTTTCCAGAAGGATCAGAACCAAATCCAATCCCTTACATCGGTTACCAGAGATAAGGATTTACCATTGTCATTTGCCCAGCAAAGACTCTGGTTTATAGACAATTTTTCCCCTGATAACCCCGCCTATAATGTTGTTGCAGGACTGATACTCACCGGTAAACTGGATAAATCATTTCTTGAAAAGGGGCTGACAGAAATTGTAAAACGACATGAGTCTTTGCGGACTAGCTTTCCAGCTCATCAAGGGAGTCCTTTGCAAAAAAATCATTCTGCCATAGCAGTATCATTACCTTTAATAGAACTATCAGGAATGGATGAGAAAGGACAAAAGAGAGAAGTTGAACATTATGCCACCAAGAATTATTTGACCACTTTTAAACTTTCTGAAGGATCGTTAGTACGCTTTATCTTGCTACGACTGGCAGCAGACCGGCATATTTTCTTCATTGCCATGCATCACATCATCTCAGATGGTTGGTCCTTGGGCATTTTTTATAAAGAACTGGCTGAATATTACAATGCTTTTCTCTTAGGAAAGGAACCCTCATTACCAAACCTTCCCATTCAATACCCTGATTTTGCGGTAGAACAACGTAAATGGTTTCAGGGGGAAATATATGAAAAGCAGCTTGAATATTGGCAGAGAAAGCTTGCCAATCTACCAACATTAAAGTTTCCCACCGATCATCCGCGCCCGGTTGTCCAAACATTTTCTGGCGCCGGACTCTGGATAAACATACCAGAAGATATAACAAAGTCCCTTGAAATCTTCAGCCGGAAAAGTGGTGCAACCCTATTTATGGTCTTGTTATCCGCATTTTTTGTACTATTAAGCCGCTACACTGGGCAGAAGGATATTTCAATCGGTTCACCCATCGCCAATAGAAATCGAAGTGAGATTGAAGGAGTCATCGGTTTTTTTGTAAACACCCTGGCGTTGAGAGCCGATTTATCAGGCAATCCAACTTTTAAAGCCTTAGTGACTCAATTACGCGAAGTAACCATAAATGCCTATGCCCATCAGGATTTTCCTTTTGAAAAACTCGTTGAGGAACTCCAACCGGAACGTAGTACCAGTGTAAATCCCCTAGTACAGGTGGTATTTGCGCTACAAAGCTCGCCAATGGAACTGCCAGAACTGAAGGAACTTGAGGTTAAGCTTTTTGATTATCAGGTAAAAACGACTCGATTTGATCTGGAATTTCATTTCTGGAGAAAGCGAGAGGGACTTGCAGGACTATTTATTTATAACACAGAACTCTTTAAAGAAGAGACATGCACACGATTTTTAAGGCACTTTGAAAGACTATTAAAAGAAGTGATAGAAAACCCGGAACAGCCGATTGAAAATATATCAATACTGACTGATTCTGAGAAAAAAAGCCTACTTTTTGAGGTTAATCAAACGGTAGTTCCTTATCCTGATAAACCCATTCATGTCCTCTTTGAGGAGTATGCATCAAAGTGTCCTCATGCCAAAGCGCTGGTAATGAATGATCGGAGTCTGAGCTATGGAGAACTCAATGAACGGGCTAACCAACTATCACACTATCTCAAGGCCCAGGGTGTCTGTCCTGAGACACCCGTTGGTATTTACATGCCTCGAAGCTTCGAGATGAACATTTCTCTGCTCGCCATTCTAAAAGCAGGTGGTTTTTATGTGCCGCTTGATATGGAAAATCCAATTGAACGCCTGTTATATATTATTGAAGATATCGGGATAAAAATCATCCTCACCAAGAAGGCGGATAAAAGCATACTCGCGGAACATGTAACAACAACCGTCTCTTTGGAGAAAGACTGGCCTGAAATATCTGGCTATAGCAGAGATAATGATCTTTCTCAAGTCTTATCGAAAAATCTCTGTTATGTCACCTATACATCCGGTTCAACCGGTAAACCAAAGGGAGTCAGTATTGTCCATAAAGGGGTTGTACGCCTAGTCAAAAACAGTCATTATGTTTCTCTCAATAAAGATGAAATCATATTACAGTTTGCGCCTTTAGCCTTTGATGCTTCCACTTTTGAAATATGGGGTGCTTTACTAAACGGTGCCACTATTGTTATTGCCACACCAGAGAAACCAACACTTCACGAATTAGGCAAGCTGATTAAAAATAATAAAGTGACAACTCTCTGGCTTACAGCAAGTCTCTTTCATCTCATGGCAGCCGAACATTTGGAAGAGATGGCCAGTGTTAAACAACTACTCGCTGGCGGTGATGTTCTCTCCCCTGAGACGGTTCGGAAGGTGACACAACGATTCCGAGACTGTACGGTCATCAATGGGTACGGACCCACTGAAAATACCACATTTACCTGCTGTTATCCAATGCAATATCCGGTTAAATTTGGGGACACCGTACCGATAGGAAAGCCAATATCAAACACCACTGTCTATATTTTAGATCATCGTATGCAACTGGTACCCAAGGGCGTGGTGGGTGAACTCTATACTGGCGGGGATGGACTGGCGAGAGGCTACTGGCAACGTCCAGAACTAACCAAAGAGCGATTTGTAACCAATCCATTCAGCAATAGAGAAGAGGCAATGCTCTACCGCACAGGTGATCTGGTTCGATTAAGATGGGATGATACCATTGAATTTATAGGACGTAGCGACGATCAGGTCAAGATTCGTGGTTTCAGGATAGAACCAGGAGAAATAGATCGGGTACTCAATGAGCACCCTGCTGTAAAAGAATCCCTTACGCTGGCGATACAAGAAAAAGCAGATGATAAACATCTGATATCTTACGTTGTTCCTGATTTACGGAATGAAATGGCTTTGGCGGAACTCCAGCGAGAAACAACGCAGGTTGTTGAAGAATGGGAAGTTTTGTTTGATGAGAATATTTATGGCGCAAATACCAAGCAATCCCGTTCTGAATTTAACTTTGTAGGCTGGAATGACACAGCAACTGGTAAAGCTATCCCAACAGAAGAAATGCAAGTGTGGGCTACTTATCGAATAGAACAATTACAATCACTCAAGCCAGAACGTGTACTCGAAATAGGTTGTGGTATGGGTATTATTTTACTCCAAATGGCACCTCATACCAAAGACTACGTGGGGACAGATATCTCACACAAAGCACTTGATTATGTAGCCGAATATACGAAAGAATTACCCCAAGTGAGACTCATAAACGCCCCAGCCCATGATTTTTCCTCATTACAAACCAATAAATTTGATCTCTGCATACTCAACTCAACTGTGCAATATTTTCCTGGAGTAGATTACCTATTAAAGATACTCGACAATGTGATAAATACCATAAATCCAGGTGGATGTATATTTATTGGAGATGTTCGTAATCTGGCACTCTTAAAAGCATTTCATGCGGGAGTCCAGTTGTACAAGGCGGATCCCTTATGGACAAAAGAGCAGGTGCGACAAAAAGTGAATCTCAGCGTATTTCAGGAGAGTGAACTCGTAATCGATCCGATCTTCTTTTCATGGTTGCCTTCACGTTATCCGCAAATCTCAAATGTTCGGATTCAATTACAGCAGGGACGTGTACACAATGAGCTGACCCGCTATCGTTATGATGTATTTTTGTATATCAATAATACTCACACGATTAACAAGGCCAATGGTGATTGTCTCAAGTGGCCTGACAGTGAACTGACACTGGCAGAACTACGCAACCGGTTAACCAACACCAAGCCTGCTCATCTCTGCTTAACTCATGTTCCTAATGCACGGGTAACCAAGGACTTGAATACCTGCCAATGGCTTGAAGAGGATAGCAGGCCAAAAACAGTTAAAGAATTTAAGACATCTATGTCCACTATTGACTCAGAGATGGCTTTAGATCCTGAAGACGTAAGGGAATTGGCTAAAGAAATGGGTTACCAGATAAATATCTCTTGGACACCTGGTGCAAACGATGGCCTTTATGATGCCATATTCTGGCAAAATGAGCCGCCTCAATCAGTCTTTACTCAATTTGATAAATCTCAACCACAACTAGACTGGGATAAATTTGCTAACAATCCAATCCAGAGCAGTTTTAATCAGAAAATTGTGCCACAACTCCGAGAGCATCTATTGAATACGTTACCCGCCTATATGATCCCCGCGAACTTTATGGTGATTAATAGTTTGCCATTAAAACCGAATGGCAAGGTTGATCGGCAAGCGCTGCCAGAGCCACAAAATAGCCAATTAACGCAAAAGAGACAGATTATAGTTCCACAAAATGAATTAGAACAACAGATAGCCAATATATGGCAGACCGTTTTACCGGTTGTTCGTATCGGAATTGATGATAACTTTTTTGACCTTGGTGGGCATTCCCTCTTGATGGTTCAGGTTTGTGGCAAGCTCAAGAAGGATTTGAACAAGGACGTTGCAGTGGTGGAGATGTTTCAATATCCGACCATTAGAAAAATGGCAAACCACCTAAGTCAGAATGCCCCAGCAAATACCAATGTATTCAGTATTCAAGCTCGTGCCGATAAAAAGAAAAAGGCATTGAGTCGTCACAAGAAAAAACCTGGAATAACCCGATAATTGGAGGTTTCTGCGAATGCTAATTGAAGTGGGAATTTTGTTTACCTCTTATGTAGGGGTAAGATTCTATGAAAAATATAACAGAGCTAAAAAAAAAAGCTCAGACGAAACAGTCAAAAAGGGTCAATCACTTCAAAAGAAAAAATGCATAATCAAACAAGATCAACTACCTCAACTGGTTAAGCATGAAGTAAATGAGCAAAACCCGCTCTTATATAAAATGAGTCTAGCTTCCATGGGATTAGCTGCGATAAGACAATTTATATATCCACCCATCGGATTATTAAGTTTAGGTTTTTATATCTATACCGCATTACCCTACATGAAGTATGTTGAAAAATCCTTGCGGAAAGATCGGAAAGTCAATGTAGATGTACTCTTTTTTATCGGTGATACTTTAACGCTTGCAATCAGTCAGTATTTTACAGCATCTGTCGGTGTCTTTTTAATCCATTCTGGTAAAATTGCACTTGAAAAAACGAGAGATAGCTCTAAAGAAATGATTGTGAATTTCTTTGAGCAACAACCGCGTAAAGTATGGGTTTTTATAGAAGATGTTGAAATTGAGACACCTCTTGAGGATGTTAAAGTCAATGACATTGTGATTGTACATACCGGAGAAGTGATACCAATTGACGGAATAATTGTAAAGGGTATGGCGACTATTGATCAACACGCTTTAACCGGAGAATTTCAACCCGCAGAGAAAATAGTAGGAGATCAAGTATTTGCCAGTACAGTAATGATGAGTGGAAAACTTTCTATTAAAGTAGAAAAATCGGGAGAAGATACGACGATTTCTAAAATTGCTCAAGTATTGAAACACTCTACTGATTTTAAATCTAGTATACAACTGAAAGGGGAAAAATGGGCGGATAAGTCAACCCTCCCTATGGTGCTGATGTCGGGCTTAATGTTACCTATACTCGGCGCACAAAGTACCGTGGTTTTTATTAATAGCCATATAGGGAATCGTATCAGAGTATTAGCACCAATGGTAACCCTCAACCATATCCTTTTGGCTTCTCATAAGGGTATACTTGTTAAAGATGGGCGTGTCATAGAAATCCTAGAACAAGTGGATACTATCTTATTCGATAAAACAGGCACATTAACTAACGAAGAGCCTGAAGTTGGACAGATTATTGTTTCCGATATTTATACTGAAATTGAACTATTAACTTTAGCAGCGGCTACAGAACGTAAATTTACCCATCCCATTGCCAGAGCTATCCTTAATAAAGCAAATGAATTAAATTTGACTTTACCAGATATAGATGATTCCAAATACCATATCGGTTATGGCATTACAGTGAAACTTGATAATAAAACCATTAAAATTGGCAGTACTCGCTTTATAATAAAGGAAGGTATTGTTATCCCTGAACGTATAAAAGAAATGCAAGATAATTCCCATAATCAAGGTTATTCATTGGTATTAGTGGCTATCAACGATAAAGTGAGTGGTGCCATTGAATTAAAGCCACAAATACGTGAGGAAGTCAAAAAAACTATCAGTGACTTACGATGTCAAGGGATCAAATTTATGGCCATTGTATCCGGCGATCACAAGGAACCGACAAAAAGGTTGGCAGAAGAATTAAACATGGATGATTACTTCTATGATACCCTACCAGAAAATAAAGCTCAAATTGTTGAACTACTCCAGAAAGAAGGCAAATCAGTCTGTTTTGTAGGGGATGGCATCAACGACACCATTGCGATGAAAAAAGCAAATGTTTCAATTTCCTTACGTGGTGCGTCCACTATAGCGAGTGATACAGCCGGCGTAATATTAATGGATGGCAATATGTCTCACTTATGTGAATTAATTGACATCTCAAAAAGATTGCACGGTCGGCTACAAAGTACACTTAAATATACCATTATACCCGGAGTCATCAACCTAGTCGGTGCCTTTTTTCTGCATTATGGAATTTTGTTCTCCATTCTGATAAGTGCTACTTTCGCTAGTATAGGAATGAAAAATGTCTACCTTCCTCTAAAAGAAATTCCTCATCCAAAAGAGACAAATGGGACTGATTCAAGCAAAATGAGTGACAAATCATCTTAAAATAAGTTCACTTTATAGATGGTGTCTTCTCTGAGAAAATCTACCTTCGGGTGGAAGTTCTATATTGGTTTAGGTTAGTTAGGTTTGGGGCAAGTAGAATCTTTATCTATGAACCTATCCGGCCCTATTCAAAAATGCAGAATAATGAATAAAAATAGTTGGGTTTTTGACCAAAAAACGCCATTTAAGAAATCCGATTTTTGGAAAAAATCGGATTTCTAAGCTCAAAAACGAATAGTGGGATAGGTTCATGCCTTTTTTATGTTTATCAGAAACAAAAATCAGTAATACAAGTGCTTCCATCTTCTTCTAGCAAGAAGTACTGCTTTAGCCAATGCAGTAAAACCTTAAGGTAAGCGACTGGTTTTCCCAAGATACTTGAACTTCTTGGTGTACCTTCATCAAGTTATGACAAGTTCACCAATGATTGGTGGCGATTTCAGACTGAATAAGCTGCTTCAAAAATGCCGTTATACTGGTTAATAAAATATTGACAACAATACCCCATCCAAAAAAATAGACATAAGTCGCAATGCCAGGTATCAGGGCATATAGCACTTGTCGCATGACTCCGGAAACACTATTATCTTGATGCGCGAAAGGGGCTGTTGATATTTTAAATTGCATAATGTTTAATTTGAATGTGGTGAAAAAAACTTGAATTTTAAAATCTGGTTTAGAAACCCCGTTTTTCAAAGGGTTTCTTTCCTCAACGTAGGATAAATAATGTTTAAACAATTTTACACTCAATTAATATTATATCTCATTATGGC
>JAGLHR010000295.1 GCA_023143415.1 Thiomargarita sp.
TAAATTATGTCTATTGCAGCCCTTATATAAACAAAACGAACACACGCTATTTTAGAAAATAAAAAAAACCTTTTATTATAACATACCAAATCCTCAAAAGTACCTTTTCATTTGCGAACATCTATAATTTGTTTTGTTTCAGACTTTGACATTTTTAGCAAGATAAACCTGCTATAACCTGAATCTGTACAGATTTACGATTTTCGGCAAATCTTTTACTCAATGGTTCGGACAGTTTTTTCTCGCCCAAAACAAGATTTTCTAAGGGCTTGATTTTATTGACTTGAATTAAATTAAAGTTATCGTTTGAGTTGAAATTATAGATGTTCGCAGATGAAAAGGTACTTTTAGATTTTTTGTGTGTTATAATGAAAAGTTTTTTTATTTTCTGAAATAGTACGTATTTTGGTGGCTTTGTTTTCATCAAAGATTTTGAAAAATAGATTGATCTTATTTCATTATTTAATGTATTTATCGAAATAAGCCTTTTTCATTGAAAATCTATGAAAATATCAGTTTTAGCCAAACTCTTTAATATAACATACCATTTTCTCAAAAGTACCTTTTCATCTGCGAACATCTATAATTCTTTTTTGGAAAAGCAAACCATGAGCGGCACCAAGATCAGGCTATAAAAAACTGTCCGAACCATGAGTCCCCTTCAGAAAGTCATTTTAAGAGGGTATATAAGCAATTGCTAATAGATAAATCTCTTTGTTCTCAATAAGTTGAAATATTAGCATTCTCTAATATGCCGATATTTTCGACTTTTCGGAGGGGACTCAACCATTGTAAACTTAAAGGTAATTTTATGAATATTTTATCCGTTTTACGTCGTTTACTACTTTCCTCATTATTTTTATGTAGTTTTGCACTCGTGCCCGTTCAAGTTCAAGCAGAAGAACTGGCAACTCCTAGTTGTATAGAAATCTGTATAGGGTGGAATGGATTTGGAATTTGTATTAAATGGACCTGTCATGCAGATTTAGCCGTTTTGGAATCTTTTGCAGCAGAAACCCAAAAGGATTTTGTTGATTTTGATTGGACAACTCTTGCAGAGATTGATAATGCCGGTTTCAACGTTATATGTGCTAATGAAAATGATGAATATGAAGAACGTATTAAGCTCAATGAACAATTGATTTATACCGAAGGGAACCTTAGTGAAGAGACTTCCTACTCTTATCAAGAGCCTATTTCGAGTTTTGAAAAAGGAGTTGTACATTGTTGTGGATTACAGGATATTGATACAAATGGAAATGACTTTATTCACTATGATGAAGTGGATTGCTTTATTCCTTAGCAAGCGCAGCATGACTTAAACGTACAGGAATATTAAAAAAGCCCCAAGTCACCTGACAAGGGGCTTTTTTAATGCCCATGCTATATCAAAAATAAATCAGTTTTTTGTACCTGTTCCATTCCCAAATCCAACCACCTCAAAATGAGTTGACATGTGAAAAGATAATGGCGATATGTGAAATTGTTGGCAGCCATGTAGGGTGGGCAAATGTCTTTTTATTTGCCCACCATTCACCTATGAAATGGTATTTTTGTATGAGATTTTATTTTAACGTTTTGCCGCTGCACCAAAGGTGCAACGCCCTACATGGCTACTTAGCAGCCGTTTGCTGTTTGGAAACCCGTCCATTAGCTAATGCCTTCATTAAGAATATCCACATATTGTGCATACATATACAAACGACCTCGTTTACGTCCAGTCACTTCTCTGACTATCTCCAGCCTCATTAACTGTTCAAATGCCGCTGTCACGGTGGGCACGCTTAAACCCGTCTCTTCAGCCGCTTTAGCAATAGAGATAATGGGTTTTTGTTGTAAAACCTGATGAACGCGCAGTGCCGAACCCGTCTGTTTACCAAGTGTATTAAGTTGATTTCTATCATTTTCAAAGAGATGGATCACTTTTTGAGTTGTTTCAACCACTTGAGTTGACGTTTTTTTTACACCAGTAATAAAAAAATGTAGCCATTTTTCCCAATCACCTTCAGTTCTGACCAACTGTAACAGATCATAATACTGTTGACGGTGTGTTTTAAAATAAAGACTTAAATAAAGTATTGGCTGTTTCAACGCGCCCACTGCACAGAATAGTAGCGTGATGAGTAATCGACCCAAACGCCCATTACCATCAAGGAAAGGGTGAATCGTTTCAAATTGAACATGAGATAAAGCGGCTTTGATCAGCAAAGGTGTTTTTTCAGGTTGATTGTGGAAAAACTTTTCCAAATCCCCCATACAGGTCATCACATATTCTGGGGGCGGTGGCACAAATAACGCATTACCCGGACGAGTACCACCAATCCAATTTTGTGTCCTCCTAAATTCACCAGGGCTTTGAGAACTGCCGCGCCCTTTTTTTAACAATTGGGCATGGATTTCTTTAATTAATCGGAGTGATAATGGAAAACCTTCATTAAGTCTCTTGATGCCATAGTTGATAGCAGTCACATAGTTAGAAACGTCGATGACATCATCAATAGGGACACCGGGGGCTTCCTCACTCTCAAACAAGAGCAAATCAGAAAGGGTCGATTGAGTGCCCTCAATTTGAGATGATAACACCGCCTCTTTGCGGATGTACATGTATAGAAATAAAGACGTTTCTGGCAAAAGTATAGAAATACTATCCAGTCGCCCCAATGCGATTAAGGTATTATCAATGAGCTCATGCAAATCGTCATTGATTTGCAAAGGCGGTTGTGGGGGCAAAGGATGAGGTACAAAAGCGTGGCATCGCTCCCCAACCGTAGAGATAGGTAAAGTGTATCCGATTGGTGTTCGTTTCATAGTTCATAATTAAAAGAATTTTAATAAGGTGTTCTGTTATTAAAAGATAACCCATTTTCTTTTAATAAGCATTCTCGTTTCCAACGCTGCGAGCCAGGGAGAGCCGATAGGCGGGGGCGAGTAGCCGGGTAGGTGGGCAACGTTTTTTTGTTGCCCACCAAAATATTAAAATACCACAATATTTTATATCATGCCTGCGATGGTGGGCAAAAAAACACTTGCCCACCCTACCTGACTACAAGGATTATTTATAATAAAGGATAGATAAAAAACAATTATAAATCAAATGGTTAAGAAATTCCGAGTGATTATCCTTTATTATAAATAATCCTTATAGTTATAGTGCTTATAGTTATAGTGCTTGTAGTTATTGTGTTTTGAATAGAGACATGGTTGTTAAAAAACTTGATAGTCGAGTTTAACGTTTTGCCGCTGCAAAAAGACGTTGCCCACCCTACATGGCTATTCGTTTGCTTTAATTCTTCTCTTATTCTGATAGCGGGCAAATGAAAAGCGTCCCGTTTATTTCCGAGAGCAATTAATGCAGAAGTATCAACAAATATCGGTTTCATGATTTCTTGGGAGTACCATATAAATAATAATCGTGATTTTTGGCAAAATCTGTAATACCTGTATCAACTGAAATTTCTTCAATGTCAAGATTATCCCATGAATCCTCTGCGGGTAATGCCGTTTTAATTTCAAAAGACACGTTTTCCTTGATAAAAATTTGCTCTATCTTTTCAATGAACGGAAATATTTTGTTACTAGTACACTGTCAAGCATTAAGTGTCGGGTAGGGATTTTCAACGAGAGGGCAAACAGATATGTCTGCCCTTACAGAACCCGACACTTAATGCTTGACAGTGTACTAGAATAAATATGAGGTAAATCTATTGTGAGTTGCATTTTTATTATGTGACTGAACAATATGTCGTTCATACAAAAATTGATAGCCATGTAGGGAAGGGCATCAGCGAGTGTAGGGTGGGTAGGAACG
>JAGLHR010000296.1 GCA_023143415.1 Thiomargarita sp.
CCAAATCTAAAGGATTCGAGGTTTTAATTTTTCTTCAAAAAACTAAAACCTCGAATGGACTCCAAGGTTTAACTTAATGGCAGTCATGTAGGGTGGGCAAAGTCCTTTAATTGCCCACCTTCCTCATTAAAAAAGACAATGTAGGTAGGAACGAAGTGGAAACCCACCAATTTCAATTCAAGAGTCCGCGAAAATTTTGGAATTTTTTATGATCGAGGAGTAGAAAAATGAAACGTTTAGTATTGATTTTGTTCGTTTTTTCAATTATTTCACTGTCTGCCTTTGCAAAGGAGCGGGTGGCGTTGGTAATTGGAAATAGCGATTATCTGAAGCCGTTATCGAATCCTGTCAATGATGCGCGTGATATGGCGAAGCTGTTAGGCTATTTAGGATTTGATGTGACGCTGAAGGTGAATGCGGATCAGATGACGATGGAGTCGGCGATTCAAGCGTTTGGTGAAAAATTGCATGAAAATGTGGTGGGTTTGTTTTATTTTTCAGGGCATGGGGTGCAACACGCGGGCGATAACTATTTTATTCCTATCAATTCGATTCTCAGAACGTCGGCGGCAGCGCATTTGAGATATAAAGCCGTGCCAGCGGATTATGTTTTGGGGGTGATGCAGAATGCAGACAATGGCTTGAATATTGTGATTTTGGATGCCTGTCGGGATAATCCGTTTAAAGGCTTTTCAAAGAGTTTGAAGCAGGGCTTGGCACGAATGGAAAGTGCGGAAGGTACGTTGATTGCGTATGCGACAGCACCGGATACCGTGGCGTGGACGGGTGAAACGGGCGGGCGAAATAGTCCGTACACTAAGCATTTACTGCGGTTTATGAAACAGCCTCACTTGCCCATTGAATCACTGTTGAAAAAAGTGCGAAAGGCGGTAATACAGGAAACGCGCTATGAAGAGACGGTGCAGAAGCCTTGGTATGAAGCATCCATCAACGAGGATTTTTATTTTATTAAAGATTTTCAAACACCTACTACACCCGCCACTCAAGCACAGCCGGTTGTGGAGGATACCGCACAGAAAATTGCTGAATTATTAAATACTTGTCAATTTCGTTTTGATAATAATTGGTTGACTTCTGGTAGTAGTGGAACAGCCTTAGCCTGTTATAAGGAGGTTTTGAAGTTTGATTCCAATAATTGGGATGCGTCTCGTGGATTGATCAACATTGAAAATCAGTATGTGAAATGGGCGGAAATGGCATTGAAAAATGGGAAAAAAGCCAAAGCCCGTCAGTATTTAGCCAGTTTGCTTCAGGTGAATCCTGAATCGCCGAAATTAGCGGTGTTGGAAATCCGTTTAGAAACGCTAACCGATTCCTCATATCGCTACACAGACAATGGCGATGGTACCGTCACAGATAATCGAACTGGATTGGTCTGGCTGAAGAAGGCCAATTGTTTTGGCGAACAAAATTGGAAAGAAGCAAAGCAAAGTGCCGCTAATCTGGCGAGTGGAAAATGTGGTCTTCGTGATGGTTCGATGCAGGGTATGTGGCGTTTGCCTTCTAAAGAAGAATGGGAAGCGATGATTGATAAGGAATATGGTTCGCTGGAAAAACCTGGACTTTCTCTATCTAATGCAACAGGAACTGGCAAGTGGAAGGAAGATGATGCGTTTTCTGGCGTGCAGACTGGCTACTACTGGTCATCAACTACCGACGCAACTAATGTGTGGGCAGTGAATCTCGAAAATGGCAACGTTCTCAACGGCGATAAGGCGAGCACAGCCTATGTGTGGCTAGTGCGAGGCGAATATTAGATTCTTTAACTCGATCATCAAGTTTTTCGTCTGACAACAGTAACTACAAGGATTGTAT
>JAGLHR010000297.1 GCA_023143415.1 Thiomargarita sp.
TGACTAAATTATTTGATGCACGTTCTTTCTCATATAAAGATTTTTACTCACCAAATCAATTAGTTATAAATACACACCATTTTTTGTCCTGTACAGAGCCATAATTTTTATGTTTACCACGGTAAACCTCGTTTCCAAGTTGATTTTTTGCCATATTAAACATCCAATTCAGTACATCAAATATCCCTTGCAGATCGACTGTCGCTGAAAATTTTTTTGGATCTTTAGTGAATACCTTATTTTCTAGGTGACCAAACTCCCAAATGTTACCTGTGGTAACAATACTGTAGCAAATTTTTCTACCCTGCAAAGAAGTCGCAACCATTTCAGCTAAAGCTTGTGTCCACCCCTCTTCAAAGTTATCCTTCTTAGCTTCAATAACACAGAGAGGTGGTATATCCATGTCACCATATTTTGTTTTTGGTGCAATGAGATAGTCAGGCTCACCAACCAATCCTTTTTTCTTATCTACGTTGTAGGAGACATGCGACCAAATTTTTAACGATTCATAATTATCTGACATCAGTTCCAAAATAGGACTGATTATCCTTTCACAAATAGTCGTTTCATTTATGAAGTTAAAATCATCCCCTAATTTTTTTTCAATCCTTTTGAAATCTGAATTAGGCACTTCAATTTCTAACTTATCTACGAATGGTTTATTATCACTCACTTCAATATCGAATATCCTAGCCACCTCTGAAATCGATTCAAATTGACCATATGACATTATATTCTCCAGATTTTCTACAAAAATTGAGTTTGAAAACTTAATAGTAAAATGTCTTCCCTATTTTTTACTAAATTGAATCAGAATTGACCAAATTAAAGAATTGACAGAATAAGAAATCATAAGTGGTTTTAATTCTGAAAATTATCACAAAAAAAAACCTCTGAGGTTTTGGAAACCTCAAAGGTTTGTGTTTATTGTTTCAATCACCTGAACGGTGAACTTTCATGAAAGAGTTTTTCTCAAAACCTCATGAACAGCATGACTGGAAAAGTTTCAATCACCTGAACGGTGAACTTTCATGAAAGCTTACTTTCCAGAAGTTGCTTATGATTCAGGGTATTGTTTCAATCACCTGAACGGTGAACTTTCATGAAAGAAAAGGCTGAAATAACCTCCTATCTTTTGTCTTTAAAAGTTTCAATCACCTGAACGGTGAACTTTCATGAAAGGACATATGGAGTCCAGTGATCCCAGTCTTAAGAGTTTCAATCACCTGAACGGTGAACTTTCATGAAAGAGCAATACTTTTACCACTTTTAAAATCAATCACTTACAACGCAAATCGGGGGGACACCTAATAACCTTACTCTTTGTCAGACCATTTTCGCCATTTTTCGCCATTTTTCATGACTCATTTCAATGTAAATACTTGATTTTATTAAGTTCGGGGAAACTTGACCTAACTTTCTCTCAGCCATTTCTCTATAACTCGTTGATTCAAACGGGAAAATACAATTTACGCCTTATGCTAATCCAATCATGAGCTAACTCCCCCCGAATTCTTTAAAATCAATCACTTACAAAATTAACCCGCAAACAAGTCAAAACGTCTGAGCGACAACAACCTGTTATTGAGTTTTTTAAGTCTTTTCCCATTATACAGATTTCAAATTAAAATGCAAACCTTTTGACCACTTTTTTTTAATATTTTTGTAACGACTCAGCCTTGAAATCAATTTCAAGGCTAACAGCTGAAGCAGGCTCAGCTAAACTACTCAATCTGCTTTTAGTCTGCTTTAGCAGACTTTAGCTTTCAGCCTTGAAATTTATTTCAAGGCTGAATCGTTACCCTTTTAATTAAGCAACCAACGCCCTATCACTTCATAACTCACCCCGCTAGATTGAGTCACGGATCGCACTAGACAAAAATCTTCCACTGCCCATTTAATGGGTGTAATAGGCGGCAGCGTTTTGACTTGAGACGCTTTACGCATTAATGTCAGATGGAGGCGAAAAGGGCGAGTCTCAGGGCGATAACCACAGCTTTGTAAATCCGTGGTGAGATGGCTCACTAAATCTGTCAAAGCATCAGGGATTTTCTTTGCGCCAAGCCATAATATACGTTGTTTGGACCAATAGCCGACTTCTTCTAAAGAGAGAGTAAAACGATTGCCCTGCACTTTTGCTGCAACTTCTTGCATACATGCTTTAGCGGGTTTATCGACTTCACCTAAAAACGCTAAAGTGATGTGCCAATTTTCGGAGGGGGTGATTTTTCCGTTAATCGCTTGTACGACTGGTTGAGTCTGCTCGTTGATAGCCAAACGTACATTTGAGTTTGGCCATAATGCAAAAAATAAGCGTTCTGAATGATTGGACATGTTCTATCTTTAACTTGTTGAATTTTAACATGTTTTCAAATGCGGTATTGAGTTTAAAGTTGACTAAATTTATGCACATTCTTTAGTTCTAAAAAGATGACCCAGGCTGCTTTAAAAATTCGATTTCCTCTACTGTTGAGTCACGATCCAACACTTTATTTCGATGTGGATAACGGCCAAACTTCTTGATGATTGCTTGATGTTTCAGTTCGTACTCATAGTGATCTTCTAAACCCGGCTGGAAAAACAATTTTTTGGCCTGTTTATGGATAACTAAAGATTCTGAGTGCATCAAGGGCATATATAAAAACGACCGTTTTTGAATGGGTAATTCTTTATCCCATCCTCCAGCAACCGCTTCTTGAGTGAGCGAAACGGCCAAACTATCAAAGGAAAATGCTTGTGCAGAGTCTCTGAACATATTACGAGAAAACTGATCCAACACAATTATTTCCGCCAAACGTCCTTCTGTCACTTGACGCCATTCAAACAACTCACAACGAATTGCCGCTTGGTAGCTGCTGAGAAACCGATTTCTAATTTCATCATCAAAATCAGCGTCCTTCTTAAACCAGTATTTAGGCTCCGTTTCTTCAAACCAAAATTGAATAACTGCTTGATAGCTTTGTATTGAACTATTCATTTCTCACTCCATCTATAGAAATTCAGAAAAATCATTTCACAAGGGCAGACACGTAGGTCTGCCCCTACAAGTTTTCATGTAGGGGCATTCGAGGTTTTCGTTTTTCTTCAAAAAACTCAAACCTCGAAAACGCTTTAGCTTTGTCAGTCCGCCCGCCCAAAGCTGAAGCGTTGAACTCCTATTTTCACTCTTAATTCGTATCCCCAATCTATAGCATTTCCCTTTTGAGTTAAGTACATCTCTTGTAGGGGCATTCGAGGCTAAAGTTTTTTGAAGAAAAACTTTAGCCTCGAATCCTTTATGGTTGCCCTTTTTTTGTATTTCACCAAAACGAAAAACGCTATACAAGGATTGGATATAAGCAAGGATAAGTCAAATTGCACCCAAAGTTCAAATCCAAACATCCCTATTAATTCATAACTGGAACGATAGTCACCCTTAACAACTCATCAAGGCTCGTATCCCCTGCCAACACTCGGATCATGCCATCTTGTTGAATAGTCTCATTTTTTTCATGGGCATAAGTTTCTAAAACTTGTTGCCCAGCACCGTCATGTATCATGGTACAAATACTATCATCTATGCTAACCAATTCATAAATGCCCGTTCGCCCTCGATAGCCGATAGAATCACAGGCTTGACAACCCACAGGTGCATATAACGTTTCATCACTCATTAATAAAGGGGTTTCAGGTGTATAAACCTGCTTACAGTCTGGACATAATAAACGCACCAAGCGTTGCGCCATTACCCCAATCAAACTGGATGATAATAAAAAGGGTTCAATGCCCATATCACGAAGACGTGTTACCGCGCCAATAGCTGTGTTTGTGTGCAAAGTCGATAAAACTAAATGTCCCGTCAGACTGGCTTGCACTGCAATTTGAGCCGTTTCGACATCGCGGATTTCGCCAACCATGACAACATCAGGGTCTTGTCGCAAAATGGCGCGTAGCCCCCGCGCAAAAGTCATATCGACTTTGGTATTCACTTGGGTTTGTCCGATGCCATCCAAATAATATTCTATCGGATCCTCCACTGTCATAATATTACGGCTGCGATCATTCAAATAATTGAGCATGGCATAGAGACTGGTGGTTTTACCAGAACCCGTGGGTCCCGTTACGAGGAATACGCCATAAGGTTTTTGCAGAAGACTTTCCAAATGCTTCAATCTCTCAACTGACATACCAAGATGTTTTAAATCTAAGCGTCCCACCTGTTTATCTAGTAAGCGTAAAACGACTCGTTCACCATGTCCACTTGGAATCGTGGAAACACGCACATCAACGGCACGCCCTGCGATACGCAACGAAATTCGTCCATCTTGGGGTAAACGCTTTTCGGCAATATCAAGTTTTGCCATAACTTTAATGCGCGAAACCAGCAATGGTGCTAACACACGCCGAGGTTCTAGTACTTCGCGTAAAACGCCATCGACACGAAAACGCACAACGAGACGTGCTTCATAAGGTTCAATATGAATATCAGAGGCATTTTCTTTAATCGCTTCAGAGAGTAGGGCATTGATAAGGCGAATAATGGGCGCGTCGTCATCGCTTTCTAATAAGTCTTCGGGTTCGGCGAGTTGTTGTGCGACTTGAAATAAATCTAATTCTTCCCCCAAACCTTCCATCATTTGCATAGATTGATTGGCTCGTTTCTGTTCATAATGTTCTATCAACAGGGCATCAAACTCTTCTATACAAATCTCTTTAAAATTCAAAGGGATACCTAAAAAACGGCGCACTTCACTTAACGTCTGGCGCGTTATGACGGGGCGGTGATTTATGGTTGCACAGTGAGCGTCAAGTTGGGTAAGTATGATGCCATGATGTTTGGCGAATGCGAAGGGAAGGGATGTGTGCTTATTCATATTTTGTGAGCCGGTGAGTTTTTTTTATGGAGTACTCCCAAAATGAACCAAAACTTTAGCTTTGGACTCCAAAAGGGCTAAAGCGTCGTAGGGTGGGTAGGAACGAAGTGGAAACCCACAATTATGGTGGGTTTCGCTACCGCTCTACCCACCCTACGTTCTACTAAAGCGTCGTAGGGTGGGTAGGAACGAAGTGGAAACCCACCATTATGGTGGGTTTCGCTACCGCTCTACCCACCCTACGTTCTAAAGCGTCGTAGGGTGGGTAGGAACGAAGTGGAAACCCACCATTATGGTGGGTTTCGCTACCGCTCTACCCACCCTACGTTCTACTAAAGCGTCGTAGGGTGGGTAGGAACGAAGTGGAAACCCACCATAATGGTGGGTTTCTACCGCTCTACCCACCCTACGTTCTACTAAAGCGTCGTAGGGTGGGTAGGAACGAAGTGGAAACCCACCATTAATTAAAATGGTGGGTGGAGCGTCCGCTCTACCCACTCTACGCTCTAATGAACTATTTTTTTTTGGCGTTAATCAACTGAAAGTCCATTGGATCAGATGAGATTTGATATTGCATATCCACTTCATATTCCACTTCTTCACCTGACTCGTCTTTGACTTTGACACAGGGTATATGCAAACGGTTATTTTCATAAACCGCCCAACAGTTCTCAGATAATTCTGCTTCCTTCTTTGGCGTAAGTTGATTAGTTTCTTCATCCATTTCATATAGTTCTTGAATTTCAGATTTGGAAAGAGCGCGATTGTAAATGCGGACATCGTCGATGGTTCCGTTGAAATGAAACCGATATTCTTCATGTTTTCTTGCCCCAATGGTAAAAGCGATTGAACTATCAAGATTTTTACCCTGAAATAGAGTCGGATCACCCGTTGTTGATTGTAATTGACCATCAATATACAATTTCACACCATCCCTTTCATCCCTTTCCAATACCCCGACAATATGATGCCATTGTTGATCATTAAGCGTCTTATCTGAACTCGCTTCAACAATTTCGGTGCCTTTGTGGACTTGATAAACCACTTTATTCTCATTGACATATAAACCGTGTCCATTTTCATTACCAAGATAGCCTTTGCCAGCAATCGCGCCAATTTCATTTCCATCCCAACTATCTGATTGAGAATCACCAATAATGATCCATGCTGAGAGAGTGACTTCTCCAATTCCAATATTATGCTGATGCTTATTATTGATGACAATATAATTTTCGACTCCATCAAAGCTATAGGCATGATTCGCTTTTTTAAACCGATCCAATGTCAAAGTTGCGCCATGTACTGTTCCATTATTATCATAACCACTTTCGTCGTTAGCATTTCCATTAAAGGGATAATATGCAACTAGCCCATTATTTAAATTAGCTAGAACAATTCCAACGAAATAAAGCAAGCCAGTTGTCATTAAAGTGAATTTCACGATTATCTTCTTATTAAGAGTTAAAATTGGAATCCAACGCTTCAGCTTTGGACAATTGACAAAGCTAAAGCGTTGTACTCCACTAAGGAACGTGCATGAAATAATATCGACGACTAAACCTGACAGGTTTCCAAAACCTGTCAGGTCTGATTCAACATTGTCGAATTTATTTCATGCACGTTCCTAAGGTGATTTCCTAAAAAAAAAAGGCGAACACTTATGTTCGCCTTTTTTTTATAAGAAATCGCCTAAAGCGTTGTACTCTATACTTACTAGCTCAATCCCAACTCTTTACGCCAGTTAGGGAATAAAGCATCTGCATCGTGTGGGAAAGATTCAAATGCACGAGCAAATTCTCTGTGATCTTTGGCAAATTCAACAGGTTCGGCATTAGACTTCCAACACTCATAAGCTTGATGCAAGGATATCGCGCCCGCTGTTGCACCATCAATATGACCGTAACTGCCACCCCCTGCTGTCATAATCACATTGGCATGACCCAAGTTTTTAAAGAAACCAGGCGCACGTAAGGCGTTCATACCACCAGAAATAATCGGTGTGGTGGGCTTCATGCCAAGCCATTCTTGAGAATAATAAGGGCCATCAGCAGAATCACGTTCTAACATATAAGCGATATTCTTGTCACCCGCTTCGCCTTCCATTTTACCAAAGCCCATCGTACCAGTATGGATACCTGATGCGCCTTGCAGCCGTGACATCTTGGAAAGGACAAAAGCCGTATAACCCCGTTTAGATTGTGGAGAAGTCACTGCACCATGCCCAGCACGATGGTAATGCAGGAACTGATTGGGAAAATGACGACGAGCGGTGGTGATAGCGGTTGGTCCTGCCACATAACCATCAACCAAGAAAGCGACATGATTGGCATCATTGCCAAAAGTTTCCAGGATGTACTCACCACGAGCAATGATTTCATTGGGATCATCAGCGGTGATATTGGCCGAAAATAACTTGGGTTGCCCCGTTTCGTCCTGAGCACGTTTCATCGCGTCTGCGACGAGCCTGATGGTTTTCCTTAATGGCGCAAAAACCTGATTACCTTGAGGCTCATCATTCTTAATGAAATCACCACCCAACCAGAATTGGTAAGCCGCCTCTGCAAAAGGCTCAGGTTTCAGCCCCAGTTTGGGTTTCACAATCGTACCCACAATAAATCCACCATCCACTACTGGACGACCTAATACGCGCCACAGATCAGAAATCGTGGTTGCAGGTCCATCAAACAATTGTAAATAAGCGGGTGGAACATAGAAATCGTGCATCTTTCCGTTTTCGACATCGCCCATCCCTTGATTATTACCGATGGCTAATGTCAGAAAAGAGGCTAACATCGCACGCCCATCAGTGATATTGCGATCAAAAAGCTCAAGAGGATATGCGATCTTCGTCAGTTTATTTTTCTCATTAGCCTCATAAACGAGCGCATCTACGCTCCTAGTATAATCATCAGTTGTACTGATTTCTACATTGGTACCCGTAGAAGATTCGGCGGCAAAGTGAGCGGCTGTTGCCACATAGCCATATCCAGATTTGGGTGTCATGTGATAGGCGACGAGTACATGCTGACCATCTGCAATCAATTTTTTCTCATCCAAATCCAAATTCACATAACGATTCGTTTGATCTAATGACATACTTTAATATCCTCTTTAGATTGATTAAGATCAATTTCAAAATAGTATTATAACAAAAACTGATAGTATTGCAACAAAAACTGACTAAAATAATCCAGTTTTAATAAATAGGTTTATCAACATAAAAAAACAAGATTCAGACTTGTTTGTCAATCAATCTTAACCCAATAAAAACAATCATTTAAACTTATAAAATTTGTAACGACTCAGGGCAACCACAAGGGATTGCCCCTACGACATAATCAGGGCAACCACAAGGGTGTACAGCCTACGACATAAGAATATTGTAGGGGCAATCCTTTATGGTTGCCCTGAGTCGTTACAAGAATTTAATTTATCACAGGACCTCGATAGATCATCATCGTCGCCCCTTGGGATTGTTTGCAATTATCATAACCGATTAGACGTACATGATGATTTGGATAAGTCTTATGACATGTCCCTGCTTCATATAAAATTTTATCCACGTCAGATTCACCAAACATCGGTAATTTCCACATATACCAGTAATGTTCTGAAGCATTTTTTGGCTCGGTATGCTCAACAGCTGCTATCCAGCCCTTATTGATAATATATTTGACCTGTTTTTTGAGATCATCATTATTCATTTCTGGCAAGTAAGAAAATGTCTCAAACTTGCGACTATTTGGATCACTCAAACAGGATTGGTAATCTTGCATTTCGTTCATCTGTTCGCTCTTTAAACGTTTGACACCACCTGTTGAGACACCCAAGTTTCCATTGCCTTCTTGAGTTCAGGACTATGTTGGGCGGCATTAGTCAAAATGTCTTTACCCTCTTTTTCTAAATCAGCACTTTGATTTCTCGCCTCAATGCAAGCCTCAAGTGCGACACGGTTGGCGGCGGCACCCGCGGCGTTGCCCCAAGGATGACCCAATGTGCCTCCACTAAATTGGAGTATCGCATCGTCACCCAAAATAGAGACTAATGTCGGTATATGCCAAACATGAATATTACCCGAAACGACAGGAAAAACACCTGGCATCGTCCCCCAATTTTGGTCAAACATGATACCATGTTCACGCTCTTTTTTAATCAAATTCTCGCGCAAGAGATCAACTAATCCTAAAATGACACCACGAGAATTTTCTAATTGTTTGACAACCGTGCCAATATGCAAATGATCACCACCTGATAAGCGTAAAATCTTAGCTAATACGCGGAAGTGAATACCATGATGTGAATTGCAATCAATGACAGCATGTAATGTACGGTGGACATGCAATAACAACCCATTTTCACGACACCAATTAGCCAAACCTGTATTGGCACATAATCCCCCCGTTAAATAATTGTGCATGATAATAGACGCGCCTAACTCTTTAGCAAATTCAGCACGCTTATACATCTCTTCTGGCGTGGGTGCTGTCACATTTAAATAATGTCCCTTGCGTTCACCCGTCTCAGCCTCAGCTTTCTGGATAGCCGCCATGACAAATTCAAAACGATGTCGCCAGCGCATGACAGGTTGAGAATTGACATTTTCATCATCTTTGGTAAAGTCAAAACCACCCCGTAGGCATTCATACACGGCGCGACCATAGTTTTTGGCGGATAAACCCAATTTAGGCTTGATGGTGCAACCGAGTAAGCTACGACCATATTTGTTCATTTTATCACGCTCAATTTGAATACCATTCGGTGGTCCACCACAAGTCATCACATAAGACAGGGGGAAATAGACATCTTCTAAGCATAGCCGACATAGCGTTTTTAAGTCAAAAACATTACCAATTAAAGAAGTAAACACATTGACGACGGAGCCTTCTTCAAATAAATCAATCGGATAAGCAATAAAAGCATAAAAACAATCCTCACCAGGCACCTCCTCAATATGATAAGCACGACCTTTATAATGTTCTAAATCAGTGAGCAGATCCGTCCACACTGTTGTCCAAGTGCCTGTTGAAGACTCCGCTGCCACAGCCGCCGCCGCTTCTTCACGCGACACCCCTTTTTGGGGGCTAATTTTGAAACACGCAAGCAGATCAGTTTCCTTTGGCGTATAACTGGGAACCCAATAGGTTTCACGGTATTCTTTTACACCCGCTTTGTAACCTTTGATTGACACGTTAAAATGTCCTTTTCAAAATCCATTGAGGTTGAGTTTTATTAAAGCAAAACCGCTAAAATTTTAGCGATATTCCACGCATCATCTATGCCCCGATGATGAGTACCCTCTAAAGGAAAATCTAGCCTTTTCAACACACTCGCCATACCTATCTGCCTTCTTAAATTGAACGTGTTTGCAAACAACTGTTTAACATTAATATGTTCTTGACTAAAAGGATAATCTATACCTTTGTTTTGGCATTCCATCTCAAATTGCTTTTTATCATAAGCACCATAACTTGCCCAAGAGCGTTCTTTTGATAAATACCGTGTTTGCAATATTTCACAAGCCTCCTTTAAAGAAATACCTTTATCAACATCCGCCTGTGTCAGCGTCGTTAATTGCGTACAAAATTTACTGACTTCTGAAAGCGGTTTAACGATGAGACTGTCGTTCATATTTCTTTCATAAGTGCTTGTATTTAAAATACAAATTCCAATTTCAATGATTTCATTTTGCTGTCCTTTAGGGATTTTTCTTTTCCAGCAAGTCGCCTCTATGTCTATAACTAAAACCTTATTGGATGGATTGAACATTTTTTCAACGCCTCTCAACGCATTGATAAGTCTGAGCTATAGTCGGGTAAATTCAAAATTGACATTTAATTTATACTATATTGAAAAATAATGCAATGTTCAATTGAACCCTTTCGAGGTTTGTTTGAAGAAAAACTCAATTCGAGGTTCAAGTTTTTTCGGTAAAAAAACTTGAACCTCGAATCGAAAATTAAACCTGACAGGTTTTCAAAACCTGTCAGGTTTGGCTCGAACAGGCCGCCAGTTTTCTCGTTACCTCAAACAATAACTACAAGGATTGTATCAGCGAAAGGATTGGATCGAGGTGATGCTCGTTTTTAATCCATTCCACATTTACTTCCAACGCCACAGAATACGATTCTAATGTGTAATGCCAATAAAACACCTATTCCTGTTATGGCGTTGAAAATGTTTACTTTACGCCTGTTTAGAAATCATAAGTCAAAATATCACTTGCCCGTCGGCAAATTTCTTTACCATAATCTGTCCAAAGTCCCTGTCCCCAATAACGGTAACAACTTGTTTGTGAACTCATCAGATGAAAGAGTGCATTGCGGTACCTATGCTCGTTGGTGGGTATTTGGGCTTTAATTGCTTTTTCGTTGAAAAGCGAACTGACTTTTTCCATTGGTCCAAGAACGTTTTCATAACCCTTAACCCAAGAAATGTCGTTTGTCCAACTACCGCCTTCCACATGGAATTGATGATCCTCCTTCTTGAGTTCCTCAATCGTGCTTGCCATTTTTTCAGGTCCATCGCCCGGTGTGAAGCGACTCCACAAACGTTTTTGCATCACCGGCTGCACAACAGGAAAATCTTCCTCTTTAAAACCCATTGCAAAAAGATGTTCAAGGTATTCAGTGACATTCATGAACGGAGTATCTGAACCGGAACTCTCATTGATGGCTTCAAAAAATTTACTGGGAAATTCGTTCATCATAACACCGCCATTTTCACCGTCTGCAATCTGAGTGACTAACGGCGGAATTTTTTTGCCAGCAAGTTCCCAACAATTAAGGCTTTTTGCCTCATAGAATGGCTGCATTTGGGCAACCAGTTTAGTGTCGCTGCCTTGCGTTTTAATAATCGCGATAATGCTAACCGTTTCACCATAGGAGTTTCTGCAAGTGAGACGGTGGGGAATATGTGGACGATTTGACAACTGTCCATTTTCTGGTTGTTCGACAGTATGCTCTTGCACCAATACCCATTGATATCCACATTCTTTGAGTGTTTTCACAAATTCGTAAGCAACATCGGGATGATTCGGTAACGCCATTTCTGATGGTGAAAAACCGCGTACACGGCTCAAGGCTTCAATACCAAAAATCGCTGCAAAATAATGTCGCCAAGCGAGAACATGTAAGCGGTAATCTTGAACAGGTGTTGAAGGAGCAACTGCGTGTCCCCAGGGACAGCCTAACCATTCAATGGTGCGTCGATAATCATGAACGAGTGTGATCGTCTTTAAATGATCAAGTACATCATGCAGTCCCATTTGGCGTAAACCGTACAACAATGTTCCAGAATACTCTAACATCACACGCGGTTGCTTGCCTTCATTCACCAATTGCGGAATAAACTCGCCTATGCGTTTATAGCACCAATGAAAAACAGGGGCATTATGGTTATCGCCAATATACTGATTATCCCACATATATTTGAGATTACTGATAATCTCTGCTGTACTGAGATCACCAGAACCCGCGGGGATTAATGGCTGGTGCATATGTAGGGCGATAGCGCAAGCACTGCGTATGCGTCCAAAATCAATACCACTTTCTGGTAAAAAGACGGGGTGTGAATTGTCTTGAGTCGTTTGTTTGAGAATTTTTTCAGAACCTGAAACATTGGGTACACCGTTAATGTTTTCTGAAAAATCACCGTCCCAATCAGGAAATTTTGGCCAATCAATGTGGCTTTTCGGTTTACTGGAAGAAATGGCTTTTTTGGGTGATTGACTCGTGTTTTTTGCAAATTGATTCATAAAAAATAACCTCTATTTCAGAGTAACGACTCCGCCTTGAAATCAATTTCAAGGCTAAAAGCTGAAATCTGCTAAAGCAGACTGAATTTAGCTGTTCCTGCTTGTCTGCCTGGAAATCAATTTCAAGGCGGAGTCGTTACGATAAAACCTAATTTAGGAACGTTTCGAGGTTTTAGTTTTTTGAAAAAAAACTAAAGTCGAGTCGAGGCTAAAGTTTTTTTCTTTTAAAAAAAACTTTAGCCTCGAAACGTTTTTTCTTTAAAAAAACGTTAGCCTCGA
>JAGLHR010000298.1 GCA_023143415.1 Thiomargarita sp.
TGCAGCCTACAACAATATTCTTATGTTGAGTGACGAAAATATTCTTATGTAGGGGCAATCCTTTATGGTTGCCCTTCGTAGTTACAAAAGATGTTTAATTTCAACATTTTCCCATTGATTATTGAGATATTCTGCAACCAATCGCCTATGACACTTTTTTGGCGTATCTTCACTACATAATAAGCAAGATTGGTGGAAAAATTCTGGAGAAAACTTCTTTTCAACCTTTCGTTCCTGCATTAAAGCTAAAAATTGTTTTTCGTAAATTAACCAATCGCCTTTGTTTTTTTTGTATTCCTCTAAAATAGCCTTAGTTGGCGCCAGTTCAAGTTTGTGAACATAATCAATGTCACAGAGCGTTTTAAGAAAATACTTTAAATCGTCTTTCTTGGCAAAACCAGCCAGTTGGGATTTGTTATTAAGACGAACATCTATAATACGCTTAACGCCTGCCGTTTGAAGCCGAGTAAAAAACTTCTCCGCCGTTTTCTTCGTAAAACCAATTGTTTTGAGTTGAATGATCTTCATTTGTTAATGGTGAATTATGAATTATTATTATAAGCGATTTTTTCACCTTGCATATCATAAGCACGTTCAATCAATTGCTCAGGAGTCGCAAAAAAATCCTGTTCGGAAAGTTTAAAGCTCTCCATCAAATGTTGCTCCATCTCCTGTTGAGTTTCAAGACAGCCATCCTCTAAAATATGCTTAATTTTCATATCATCAGCACGAAGATGACGACAAATTAAAATAGTTCTATGACAAGTCATTGGCACTTTTTCGGCGCACATTAACGCGAGACGATAAGATGCCATGCCCTTATTTAACCGATTAATCCCTTCTTTAAATGCCGCAGTTTGGGCAATACGGGCATATTGAACTTTGCCATCACTCTCATAGCAATTTGAATCATTGCTTCTCGCACCCAATTCTTTGCCTAAGAAAACATAAGCGATATTATTATCTTTAAGGGCTTGTTTCAGAGGATCAGAATTAAATTGCGGATTATGCTTACTATAAGGATGAGAACGAACATCACATAACGCTGTAACATCATGTTTTTTAAGCAATTTTAAAAAATGTTCTATGGAATGATTAGAATGCCCTATCGTATAAATTTCTTTCATTTTAATAAAAATAATCCCTGCAACGAGTTTATAACAATCACCTTCAAAGGGTTCACTCAAACTAAGACAGAGATAAACCTCATCTTTTATCGGATAATGACCATAATTTTCATAAGACCTTTCAACCGTTAAATCGGTGACAGAAAACTGATATTCTTGATGGTTATATAAAAAATGGGCACGTACTTGATTATTTATATGGTACCCCCTGGAAATGTTGATCGTCAGGGAATCAGGTTTAATAAATAATAGTGACGTGGAGAGTTCGCTAATCACTTGTTCTAAGGGGATTTTATCATTTTTACCCCTCGCACTATGATAACCATTTATCCAGATTGACTCTACTGAATCGCAGAGATGTGGTAAAAACGTCATTGGGAGGGCAGGCTTTTTCACCCAACGTTGATGCTTATCTATTAAATAATTCTCTGTTTGATAGTCATGTGTTTGATGCTGAAGGAGGGGAATGATTATCACATCTAATAATTGTGGACCTTTCCCCTTCTCCAACATGGTATTGACTTCGGAAAGTGAGCCGCTTTCATGACGACTAACTGGTCTAATCCAATGATGAGTCAATTGATTATTAACAATTTCTTTACCAGCAACACAACGCTTTCCGTGTTTGCGAGAATTGGCTAAACAAACAATCGTTTTATAAAAACTCATTATTCAATACCTTCGCCAATTTTTTCACAAATGGTATGTTATATTGGTTAAATTTCAACCACTTACCGTATTTTTGAGCCTAGTTGAGTTGATTTTGAATCGGATTGATTTTATTGAGTTTAATACTCAAGTTTTTTGCGAAGCCGGGTTGGGTGGGAGCGAAGATGATGGCGTAACAAACAATTGACCATTGTTGATAAGAAGTTTGGTATTAATTGTGATTTCGGTATTTATACGAATTTCAATTTTCTCATTCTCAACAGTTATTTTTTCTATATGCACTTTAGTCTCGACAGGTATCGAATCATTTGATTGAGATTGATTTTGCGCTTTATAACCCGCTTCTTCAAGCCATTGACAAATACTGCGCCAATTTTCTACCCTTTCTTGCTCTCGGTTGACGATTGTTTTAACGTACTTATATAGCTTATTACACAAATTAACTTCAAGCCCTCTCACCTCTCGGTGGAGTATTCCTGCAATATCAGCTGGACTATGCCCACATAATAAGCCACGCAAATGAAGTTTTTCAATCCGCGTGAGATTTTTTCCTTTAACGGCAGTCAAGTCATTATACAAACGCTCTAAATCCCAATCATTTTCAGCCTGAATGAATTGTTCTTCGGTATGTGCTGTCACTGTTGTGAATCCTTATAAAAAATGATAATTTAAACTAACGTACAAAATAATGTCTATTAGTTGTTTTAACTTATTTTTTCATGTAAAATGCTCATCCAAGATTGGAATCACATCAATTAATATGAATTATAACATAGTATAACATAATTTATAATTTTTGTTAGTTTAATTTTAATGGTGTTTTTTTTCTCGTTCACTCGACGCTGGAGCGTCGATGTACGCATTTCAACGCGGGAGCATGGGAACGAGGGGAAACGAGGGGAATAGAATATTTATGAATATCCCAATTGGCTCTGCAATTCAAAGACGTCTGGCCGGAATTGAGGGCGTGTTGTACAAACACGTCGGTATTTACATCGGTGATGAAAAAGTTATTCATTTTTATGGTGAAGGGAAAAAAGACAAGAAAGCAAAGGTGATTGAAACAACACTGTCTGATTTTGGAAATGAAGAAGAAATAAGAATTAAGAAAAAACCACAAAATGCAAATCATGCTAAAGCAGTTTGTGATGAGGCAAAATCAATTTGCAGTGATTCGAAAAATGAATATAACGGCAAATATTCCGCAATTTTAAAAAATTGCGAGGATTTTGTGAAACATTGTTACGAAGTTGAATACTAGAGGATACATAAGATGAGCAAGGAACGTTATGGGTTTCCTCAAAGAGATAAAACCATTGCTGGCGTAGGTGCTGCTGCTGTTGCTGTAGTAGTAACAAAAATTATTAAGGATCGCCATGATAAAGCTAGTAAGGAAAATAAGGAGAACTATACAGCTGATGCAAAAAGCCGTGCGGCTGAAAAGCAAGAAGCGTAGGCTGGGTAGAATGATTGCGGTGGGTTTAGTCAGGGCGTTGCACAGTTTTTTGGGTACACAGGCAAAAGGTAAAATCTCAAAACGGTTCTTCCCAAAATCAACTTAAAGCCTCATAAACGAGTTTAGAAATCCGATTTTTTCCAAAAATCGGATTTCTTGATTCGTCAAAGTCACAAATCTTAAACCTGACAGGTTTTGAAAACCTGTCAGGTTTTTTTTTGCCCTTCATTTCTACTTTAAAATATTTGGTTCGGTTTCCTGTTTCAATTTTTACCTGAACTGTTTATATTTTTTCTACCATCTGGTATAATGATTAGTCAGGTGGTCGGGTCACTGCCATTAAGTTAAGGAA
>JAGLHR010000299.1 GCA_023143415.1 Thiomargarita sp.
AAACATAGTGCGTAACATCAGTTAAAAAAACGTTAGCCTCGAATTCTGTTTTGGAACTCATTCAGGGACGCTCTGCGTTCCGCAAAGCGGAGCGTTGCTGAAGGCATTCACAACCAGATATTGGGAACGAGATATGCCGTTGCACACAGACGTGTGCAACGCTCTACATGGCTAAGGAACCGTTTCTCGTGTTTGGTGAACATTCGACGCGGAGCGTCGGGGAAGACATTCCCAAACGGAGTTTGGGAACGAGAAACACCTACGCTCCAATTATTCTCCATTATTTGTGTTTATTTGCCAATACTCACTTTTTAGAGAACTATAACCTCGGTTCTCTTTAAAATTTTGGAAATCATTGTTACCTACAGATGGAAATTCATTTTTTATTTCCTCTGATAGTGTAGAAATAACTCTTTCACCTAATAATTCAGAATATTGACCTATCAATGCTTTATCATACCAATTAATTAATTCATCAATAGTAATAATTGATTGAATCCTTGCTTGCCACCCTATTTGATTTAACAACGAATTAATGACCTCTTTTTCAGCACTTTTACAAACAATAATAATTCTATTTGCTGTGATAGATGTAACAATATTTTCTGCTAAGTTTTTATCTAAAGACAAATGTTTGATTTGAACGACAGAACCAAAATTAGCGTACATATCCAATCCTCTATCTGCTGCGTTAGTTACACCAACTCTATGAAAATGTGCATCAAGGGTTTTTCTGTTTTTTGAAGCCGTTAAATTTAAAACCTTGTCAGAAAATTCTGAAAATTCCTTCAGAATACCTTTTTTATCAGCATCATAGTAAATGTCAATTTTGACATTGATTGATGTTGTTAAAACTTCAAAGAGAGAATAGACAACCATTTCAAAAATTTTATCAAGGCTACGCTTTAATCCAACTTGTAACCAAAACTGATTTAAAAAATTTTCCAGTTTAAAACTTTCTTTTGTAGAAGTTAAGCAATAATTTAAAGCATTATCAAGTTGTAAATGCTTATTTTCAAAAGCGTGATAAATATATGCCTCAACGATGCCATTATTCTTTTGATTTTCTACACCAAGAATTGACAATAAATGAGGAGGCATCGCATTTTTTTCAAACAGATTGTCTTGAAATTTCGCGCTTGAAGTGCTAACACGACCAAGAAATTGGATACTTATGACATCTCTCCATTGCTTAGAACGTGTCCTATAACTTTCAAGATTTGATAATTCAATTTTTAAATCGGGTTGAGTTCTGGCATTATGTAGTATTTCAGCTATTTGTATAGGCTTATATAAATGAATCCTTGATTTTTTAATAATTGAATCAAGTGCATTTTTAGCTTTCTCTAAATTGTGAGGCATAACTCATCATTCCATAAATCTTGTTGTATTGCTATTTTTTTAGCTGGCTTTTTATTAAGAATACTCTTCTTTATTTCCCTTGCAACGGCTTTTATCACGGGTACACTGACACTATTTCCAGCTTGCTTTCTTAGCTGAGTATAAGAACCAACAATTTTAAACGTATCGGGAAAGCCTTGAAGTCGCAACAATTCTCTAGGAGTCGGTCTTCTAACACCATTTACAAGGAGATAGTTATATGATGCACTTGCCCTTAATGCACAAGAATACTCTAACGCAGAAATATGTCCACTTTTATTTTCATGCCATATTGAAGGGCTCGGATAATTAGGCTGAACTTTTTGCATTCTCTTTTTTTTAATGACATCAGAAGCAAAATACTTTTTATCAACATCAGAATCTTTTTCAAGGATTTTCGTTAAATCAGGTTTTATACCTAAAGGCTTTGGAAAGGAGAAGGCGATATTTTGTTGAAATCCGACAATAATTGTTCTTTCTCTTTTCTGTGGAACTCCAAAATCAAGCGAATTAAGAATCGTATAATGAACTGAATATCCAAGATTTTCTAAATGCTCTAATATCGTTTTAAAAGTTCTCCCTTTATCATGAGACTTTAAATTTTTTACGTTTTCCAACATAAAAGCATAAGGCTTCTTAATTTTTAAGATTTCTTCAATATTAAAAAACAATGTTCCACTTGTATCAAAAAATCCTTTTTGATTGCCACAGATACTAAATGCTTGGCAAGGAAAGCCCCCTAATAAAATATCATGTTCTGGTATTGTTTTAGGGTTTATTTTTGTAATGTCACCTTGGGGACGTTTACCAAAATTTGCTTCATAAGTATCTTGAGCATATTTATCCCATTCAGAAGAAAAAACACATTTTCCTCCGATTGATTCAAAGCCTAACCTTATACCGCCAATACCGGAAAATAAGTCGATAAATTTAAAATGGTTCATACCTTAGCAACGCTTGCTACCACCTAACAACAAAGCTCCCAAAGCCATGTAGGGTGGGCAACTTTGTTGCAGCAGCGACACGATATTAATGATTAATGGAATGCCGTTGCACACAAAGGAACGTGCATGAAATAAACTCTCCAATTAGGTCTGATTCAACATTGTGGAATTTATTTCATTTTCGAGGTTTTAGTTTTTTGAAAAAAACTAAAACCTCGAAACGTTCCAAAGAGACATTTGCCCACCTACATGACTAGATTCTGATAGAATACAGAAATTCGTTTATTTTGTCAATTCGTTGTACTCACCAATATGATCACAATACAAGGCATTTTTGGATTATTAACTATTCTCTTGATCGCCTACGCTTTTAGTGAAGCAAGAAAGGCGATTTTATTTAAACCGATTATCATAGCGATTTTAATCCATTTCACTCTCACCATTCT
This sequence comes from Thiomargarita sp., assembly GCA_023143415.1. Taxonomy (GTDB): domain Bacteria; phylum Pseudomonadota; class Gammaproteobacteria; order Beggiatoales; family Beggiatoaceae; genus QNES01. The sequence continues at coordinate 2,771 of JAGLHR010000299.1, forward strand.
CTTTTTAAAATGGGCGATTTTTAAAGAAATTTTTGGGCAACTGAATCAATTCGTGTTAGCGTTAGAAGTCGCGACAACAACTGGCACCAGTTTTGTATTTGGTTATCTAGGCGGAGGCGATGCGCCCTTTGAGATAAAAAATGAGGGAATGATGTTTGTGCTTGCTTTTAAAGCACTTCCGTTGATTTTAGTCATGAGTGCGCTATCAATGCTGCTTTATTACTATCGCATTTTACCCGCAGTCGTTCAATTTTTTTCCTATTTATTGCAAAAAAGTTTGAATGTGAGTGGCTCAGTCGGATTAAGTGTGGCCGCAAATGCGTTTGTCGGCATGGTTGAATCCCCTTTGTTAATAAAGCCTTATCTTAAAAATATGACGCGGGGCGAAATTTTCTCCGTCATGGTAGCAGGCATGTCAACCATCGCGGGTAGTATGATGATTTTATATGCCAATATTTTATCGGCGAAAATCCCCAATGTCATGGGGCATATTTTGACGGCATCTGTTTTAAATGTGATGTCAACTTTAATCATTTCCATGTTAATCGTTCCCCATCGAAATGATTTACAACAAGATAGGATAGAATTACCCAAAATGGCTTTAAGCGGGATGGATGCTATTGTCAAAGGCACAACAGAGGGCGTGAAACTCTTGATTAATATCATTGCGATGTTAATCGTCTTAGTTGCCCTGGTGAGCTTAGTCAATCAGATTTTACAGCTTTTACCTGAAATCTATGGGCAACCAATCACGTTACAAGGCATTTTAGGTTTCATTATGGCACCCTTAACTTTTCTGATGGGCATACCCGCTTCTGAAATCCTGACGACAGGATCGTTAATGGGAACAAAAGTGATTTTAAATGAACTGATTGCTTACCTAGACTTGTCAAATTTACCCGCTGAGGCTTTGCAGGAAAGGAGTAAAATCATTATGACTTATGCTTTGTGTGGTTTTGCAAATATTGGCAGTCTTGGTATTATGATAGGCGGATTGACTGCCATGTCGCCTGAAAAGAGAAATGAATTTATTTCTTTGGGTATGAAATCGGTGTTTGCAGGTGTTTTAGCAACCTGTTTTACGGCAACAGTAGTCGGATTAGTGATTTAATGAGGTAAAAATTATTTTGAAAATCAACCATTTAGTATGCGCTCGTTTTGCAACAAATCTAACGCTTTTCGTTTTTACGTTATTTATATTAGGCGTTATTCTTTCGACAGTCGATTTATTTTTAAAATGGGATATTTTGCCAGACTGGATACAAAATTATACACAGTTGCTAATTATTATCTTTGGCATCATTGCCTGTCTTTTAGTTGTATCTAGTCTCTTATGTAGCCTGATGGTGTTAGCTGAATCTGCCGCCAAAAAGGCAGGTATTGCTTCTCATGAATCCCAATTTAATCGTCGCAAAACGTGGATTATTCTGATAGTTGTCATTCTCAGTCTTTTAGTCGCCTTTTTTGTCGTAGAAAAAATAGACGACTATCGTGAAAACAGCCATATTGCCAAAAACCGTATTGAATTTCAAAATAAACTGGATAAACAATCCAAAGCATTAGCAAATTCTCTGTCAGAAGTGGTGACTCTTTTTCCAGAAAATATTCTACAAGCGATTGAAAATCAAAGTGTTTTTGAAAAATCGGCTAAAAAGGAACTCGTTGCGTTTTTAGACGCAATCAGTGCTTCTTTACCGCAGGAGCCAGAAGTGGCACTGCTTATTCCAACTATGCCACCCTATCAATATGCAAAAATTTGGGTAAGCCCTGATAGGTACTGTTCTGACAAAATAGAAAAGCAACAATTTTTTACGCAATTTTCCAATGATGTTGAGAAAGGAATCGTAGAAGCCTTATTTAAGGGAGAAGTTCAAAGTGTGAAAGTCTCTCTCAAAGGGCATTTTATCGACAATTCTGAGCCGAGTGCTTGGGGTATTTTGAAATTCAATGATAAAATTGTCGCCCTCATCTTTTTGAGTCAGAGCATTGATGGTTATTACAATATAAGAGATGAGATTTTTCATTCAGGAACTGAAAAGCTGATTTCTAATTAATGTTCAATTTTGGAGTACAACGCTTTGGATTTTTGGAGTACAACGCTTTAGCTTTGTGCGTTTTTTGGAGTACAACGCTTTAGCTTTGGATTTTTGGAGTACAACGCTTTAGCTTTGTGCGTTTTTTGGAGTCCAACATTTTCCAAAGCTGAAGTTTTGGACTCCAAAATCACTTTAAACCGTATTTAACCTTTTCTGAAATGAGACAAATGATGACTTCAACCAAATTCACCAGAAATAGAATCGTTTACGCATTTATCATATTCATAGTGGTTATACTTGGGCTCGCATCACGCGCCTATCCTGATATGTTACCGGTTTTTATAAGCACTTATGCCGGTGACACGCTATGGACCTTAATGATTTTTCTCCTAATAGGCTTTATTTTTCCGCAAAAATCGTCATTCAAAGTGGGTGCTATCGCATTACTCTTTTCGTTCTTCATCGAATTGAGCCAATTTTATCACGCGCCTTGGATTGACGAGATTCGAGAATATCGTTTAGGTGGTTTAATACTTGGATATCGCTTTGTGTGGAGTGATTTACTGTGCTATAGCGTGGGTGCTGCGATAGGCGTTTTATGTGAAAGAATTTATTACAGCCTGCTAAAAAAATCGTGACGACTCAGCCTTGAAATTGCAAGGCTGAAAGCATTCGAGGTTTTCGTTTTTTGAAAAAAAACGAAAACCTCGAAAACGCTTTAGCTTTGTTGCTTTGGAGTACATTCGAGGTTTGAGTTTTTTAAAGAAAAACTCAAACCTCGAATGCTTTAGCTTTGTTGCTCTGGAGTCCAAACCTTTAGATTTGGAAGTATGGTAGGTCGGGTTAGCTTATCAAGCGTCGCGTGATAACGTAACCCGACATTTACCTAATAAATCGCCCTGTGTCGGGTTACGTTTTTTTGCGGCGCCATCTAACCCGACCTACTTAGTGTCCATCCGGAAACACTTCCAAATCTAAAGGTTTGGACTCCAAAAACACTTCCAAATCTAAAGGTTTGGACTCCAAAAACACTTCCAAATCTAAAGGTTTGGACTCCAAAAACACTTCCAAATCTAAAGGTTTGGACTCCGGAAACACTTCCAAATCTAAAGGTTTGGACTCCAAAAAACGGGCATCTTGGAGTCCAAATATTCAGCTTTGGGATTTTTAAAGCCGTTTCCGGATGGACACTACTTAGCTAAGTCGTTACAAATTTTTTAAGCTTTTGCTTCTACCATATTAACCAATATTCCAATAATGCGATTAATCTCATTAATATAGTACGAATCAATATCTACAAACGCCGTTTTTTCAGTTAATTTAATAAATTTCCATTCATCACCTGTCGTTACAGCGCCATAGATATGCGGTTGGGTATTATTTTCCTTATCGTTAAGTATTTTTGCCGCAACCATTTCTGCCACACATTGCCCAATTCCTGAAATGATATTTTCATTTTTTGCTTCAACTATTGTTACAACTGGAATATCAAGATAAAGTTGTTCTGAGGAAGCAGCAATTATATAATCACAAAACCCATTTAAGCCCTTTTCTTTTTCAACAGTAAAATCAATACCTGAAAACAAACTCACTTTATTAGACGTTTTTTCTTTCGTTTCTAGTAAAATATTGATTATTATCAATTCTGAACGGGCTTTTTCTGTATTTATTGATAATGCTAATGGTACATTTCTTTTTAGAGTTGTTTTCAGATAATCACTGATTTCCAATTCTGGAATCTGAGAAAAAAGGCTTTCATTTTCAATAATTTTAATACCAAGCTTATGTTTTACATCTTTGATCGAAAAATCACTATATGCCATATTACTATTCCTAAAAATAACCATACTTTTAAAAAGGCTAAAAAAATGAGTGGGTTAATAGTGGTAATATATTTCAGCGTGGGATGTGTTCCCTTTTATGACGCTGAATATACCTTTACTGCACCCACGACAGCTAAAGGCGAAACCTGTATCGCCCAATGTGACACATCCAAACGTCAATGTGAATACTTGGAAAAAAAGAAAACCGCCTATTGTTCACTTCAACTAGAGCTTCCTTGTGACGAAGGAGAAATTAATCAACCTCTTACTAATAGAAGAAGATGCGAAAGTCATTATAGGCGTTGTTATGAGGCTTGCGGAGGAAGGGTAACAAATCTTTGCGTTTCAGGTTGCAACTAATGAGGATTCAATCGAAACTAAACCTGCCGGGTTTTTTAAAACCTGGCAGGTTTGAACAAATCACATCCGCTCAAATTCTTCATTATTTTCTTCATTTTTAAGTAATGCAGTCGCTTTTTTCTTACTTAAACTATGTACAAATGCTTTAAGGATTAAAAAGTGATTTCCTGGATCGATGATTTTATGGCGGAGAATTTTTAATGCCTTCAATTTATGTCTTGGAAATTGAATTTTCTCAAGAAGTTGCACAACTTGTTCCGAAGAAAACTGATTGCGATACGCCGCAAGCTCTATTAAATACAATTGCTCCTTTGGAAAATTCTGCTCATCCAAAGTATTCAACAGTGCCGAAAAAGAGGAGGATTTAATCACCTGTTGCGTCTTCGTCTCTTGGGAATCTGTGGATGGCTTGGATTTTGATTTTGGAGGTTTTTTAACGGGTTCTCCAAATAATGCGTTGTCTTTTGTATTATCTGTCGTAAAATCAAACGCTTCCATGATAGGAAGGAGGTTTTCCATGCCAGAAATTTCTGGACGTAACATTTCCAATATCTGTTCTTGTTCTTTAGAAAAGTTAAGTTTTTCAATGACTTGCGATATTTGACTGCTTGTTAATGTATTATCAGTCGTGGCGGTTCGTATAATAGATTCTTTACTCTTGATAGAATCTTGCTGATCCAAAGTATTTAGTAGGTTAGAAAACGATAAGGCATCCATAATTTTGCGAAAGGCTCTGATATTAATTCTATTTTGATACGATATGATAAACTAAAAAATATTGTTTTTTTAAACAATTTTGATTCGAGCATCAAGTTTTTCGTCTGACAACAGTAACTAC
>JAGLHR010000003.1 GCA_023143415.1 Thiomargarita sp.
CGGTGGTGTAACCGAGATTTCTTTAAGATACTCCAATAATCTTAATGGAACTCTTCCTGATTTTAGAGGCTTACCTAATTTGCAGAGGCTTTTGCTTGATAATAATCAACTGACGGGCGCGATTCCGGATTTCAGTGCCTTGCCTCATTTGGAGAGGCTTTTTCTCTCTAATAATCAGCTAACAGGCGCGATTCCGGATTTTAGTGCGTTGCCGAATTTGCAGGGGCTTTCTCTCATAAATAATCAACTGACGGGCGCGATTCCGGATTTCAGTGCGTTGCCTCAGTTGGAAGTCCTTTCTCTCTGGGAAAATCAACTGACGGGCGCGATTCCGGATTTTAGTGCTTTGCCTCAATTGGAATACCTTGATCTTGAATCTAATCAACTGACAGGCACGATTCCTGATTTCAGCACTTTGTCTAATTTGTATAAACTTTATCTCTCTGATAATCAGCTAACAGGCGCGATTCCGGATTTCAGTGCCTTAACCAAATTGGAATTTCTTGATCTCAGAAGTAATCCAATCTGTAAAGGCAACATCAATTATGCTATATTGCCTATTAAACAAGCTAAGGGGAATGATACAACAAGTTGGCAAGAGGAACTGGATGGATTTCCAAATTGCCCTGTCAGCCCAGCCGCAACCGTCGAAATGCAGCTAAACAAAAGCCGCTATACCACAAACAACCCATTACGCTTAGAACTGCAAGTCAATGGGCAAGCGATGGCAGATTTATATGTCGCGATAGTGTTTCCAGAAGAAGGCGGCTTTATGACAATTGCCTATCCCCTTTCCTTTAGCGAGCTCAATGCGATACAAATCTATCAACCCGCTGTTGAAATAGCAGGGCAAAAAACGTATTCCATCATGGATTTTCCCCTACCAGTGGGCATTCCAACTGGGGGTTATCATGCTTGTGGTGTGTTAGTCTTGGCGGGCAAACACCATAGTGAAGATAACTGGATAGATAAGCATTGTGTGGGGTTTGAGGTGTATTAAATTTTAGAAACCAATTTTCTTGGTAACTACTCAGGGCAACCATAAAGGAGGCAACCATAAAGGAGGGCAACCATAAAGGATTGCCC
>JAGLHR010000030.1 GCA_023143415.1 Thiomargarita sp.
ATCGGCTTTCCCTGGCTCGCAGCGTATGTCATTTCGCAACTGACATTGCTATAGAACGTGCATAAAATCAATTCCACCATGTTGAATCAGACCTGACAGGTTTTTAAAACCTGTCAGGTCTAGTTGTCGGTTGAATCAGACCTGACAGGTTTCCAAAACCTGTCAGGTCTAGTCGGAGAGTTGATTTCATGCACATTCCTAAGTTACACAGATCCATGATCTGATCTATGTGTGGATGTCTTCATATTTAACCTACGAGAAGATGAGCGAGACTGCTCCTGATGTCTTTGTAAGAAGTTATAGCGCACGAAATCCCGCAGAAAGTGCGGTGAATCTAGCTCTTTTCTGCCGAGATACTGCCGCACACGATGCAACGAGATACAAAATACAGAAGCCAAGTTGAACATCATCAATTTACCACTACCTAAATTCTTCTTTATATAATGTGCACGGGAATAGAACCAGTATTTTTGAACGCGCCGTTTGTGTGAGGACATGCCCGTCGTCACGCCGCTAATATGCCAAACCATCGCATTTGGTACAAAGTAGATATCGTATCCCGCATCCCGCACTCGTCGACACAGATCGAGTTCTTCCCAGTAGAGGAAGAAGGTTTCATCGAACATTCCGACTTGTTCGATCACGTCGCGCCGGATTATCATGCTTGCGCCGCTCACCCAATCTACAGAGGTTGCCTGTTTCGGCGTGTCTAAAAATATCCGGTGGTTGTGCAAGAGCTTCGTAATAATGCCAAGTTTCAATGTGCCCTCAATTTCGCTGAACAGCGATGGAAAGCGGAAAGCGGAGGATTGCAGGTTGCCCTGCTCGTCACGCAACGCACCTCCAACTACCCCGACGTTGGGATGCGCCACCATGAAGTTAATAAGGGTGTTCACTGTTCCTGGATCAGGAATCGCATCTGGGTTGAGAAGGTAAAAGTACGATGGGGGTTCGGGCAGAGCTAATGCTTCACGGAAAGCGATGTTATTGCCTGCCCCAAATCCGCCATTTACAGGCGATTCAATGAGCCGTACTATATGCTCAAAACCCAGTGCAGTGATGCCGTCACGTAATACACGTACTGAATCATCTGGTGAATTGTTATCGACAATCCACATTTGGGCATTGCCGATCTTTTCAAGTTGCGGTACGAATTTCTTTAAACCTTGCAAAACATACTTTGCAGTAGTGTAGTTGACGGTAATGACAAGCAGTTTTATCCGTGATGAAGTGCGATGTGAATCAGGTGGTTTATTACATTTTAAATTAGACATGGTTGGAAATAAAATTGACTGATAACTGAAGTTTTAACTTCAATATCCTTTCGAGGTTTGAGTTTTTTGAAGAAAAACTCAAACCTCGAAAATTAAACCTGACCGATTTTTAAAACCGGTCAGGTTTGGCTTTAAGCTTTAAACCGCTGAAAGACTAAACAAGCATTGGTACCACCAAATCCGAAACTATTAGACATCACCGTATTGAGCGTCACATTATCTTGGCGTTCACGCACAATCGGTACTCCTTCTGCTTCTGGATCAAGTTCAGAGATATGGGCTGATGCACTGATAAAACCCGCTTCCATCATTAATAAGCTATAAATGGCTTCATTGACACCAGCAGCCCCCAAAGCATGTCCCGTCAAAGATTTCGTGGCACTAATGGACGGAATCTTCTCCTGGAAAACTTCTTTAATGGCTTCCAATTCGCGTTTATCACCAATCGGCGTACTTGTACCATGCGTATTAATATAGTCAATCGGTGCATCAACCGTTTCTAATGCTTGCTGCATACAGCGTACCGCGCCTTCACCAGAGGGTTGCACCATATCAAAGCCGTCTGAAGTTGCGCCGTAACCGACAATTTCACCATATATTTTCGCGCCACGCGCGAGAGCATGATCTAACTCTTCTAATACCACCATTCCCCCACCGCCTGAAATGACAAAGCCGTCACGGGTGACATCGTAAGGACGGGAGGCGGTTTTTGGGGTATCATTATGTTTAGAAGACAATGCGCCCATTGCATCAAAAAGCAAGGTTAAAGTCCAATGCACTTCTTCAGCACCGCCAGCAAAGATAATGTCTTGTTTTCCCATTTGGATTTGTTCGTAACCATTACCAATGCAATGTGCACTGGTGGAACAGGCTGAACTGATTGAGTAATTTAACCCTTTGATTTTAAAGGGAGTTGCTAAACATGCCGATGTCGTACTTCCCATTGTGCGAGGTACCATAAAAGGGCCGACTTTGCGTAAACCTTTGCTACGCAGTAGTTCCACAGCTAAAGTTTGATTGGCTGACGATGCACCGCCAGAGCCTGTGATTAAACCTGTTTTTGGGTTGGAGACATCACTATTTGATAAGTTAGCATCTGCAATAGCATCGCGCATGGCTAAGTAACTAAATGCCGCTGCATCTCCCATAAAGCGTTTGACTCTCTTTTCAATTAAAGCATTGAGGTCAATGTGAATCCCCCCATGGACATGAGTACGGAAACCCAGATCGGCATATTCTTGGTGGAACTCAATACCTGAGCGCCCTTGGCGCAAAGATTCTAAAACGTCTTCTTTATTATTACCAATACTACATACAATCCCAAGTCCGGTGATTACAACACGTTTCACTATTTAATCCTCTAAAAATCGGTGGAAGTAAATAAACCAACACGTAGGCCCTTAGCGAAATAAATTTCTCGCCCATCAACCTCCATCACAGCATCGCCAATGCCCATCACCATTTTTCGCATGATAACTCTTTTCATATCAATACGATATGTGACCAACTTATTTTTAGGTGTGACTTGTCCCGCATATTTAATCTCGTTTCCGCCAAGTGCACGCCCTCTCCCTGGTGCGCCTCGCCAACCTAAGAAAAACCCTATTAATTGCCACATTGCGTCTAAGCCTAAACAACCGGGCATTACAGGATCGCCGGGAAAGTGACAGTTAAAAAACCATAAATCGGGATTTATATCAAGTTCAGCACAGATATAGCCTTTATTGGCTTTGCCTCCTTTTTCTGTGATGTTAATGATACGATCAAGCATCAGCATTGGTGGCATTGGTAATTGTGCATTACCTTCTCCAAACATTTCGCCGCTAGCGCATTGAATTAATTCTTTATAAGTATAGCTATCTTTTTGTTGCATACAAATTCTCATTGAATGGAAAAAAATAAATCGAATCTATAAATGGGTTCAAAGCTAAAGTTTTTCAAAAAAATTTGTAACGACTCAGGGCAACCATAAAGGATTGCCCCTACAACAATATTCTTATGTCGAGTAACGAAAATATTTATACGTAGGGGCAATCCCTTGTG
>JAGLHR010000300.1 GCA_023143415.1 Thiomargarita sp.
TTGGACGGACAAAGCTAAAGCGTTGGACTCCAAAGAACAAAGCTGAAGCGTTGTATTCCAAAGAACAAAGCTAAAGCGTTGTACTCCAAAGAACAAAGCTGAAGCGTTGTACTCCATTTTTTAAAAAATTCAACTCTTAATTCGCATTATGAATGGTTTTCGAGTTTTTAGTTTTTTGACAAAAAAACTAAAAACTCGAAATTATGAATTATTCAAACCATTCACCATTTACCATTCACCATTTACCATTCATAATTCACCATTTACCATTCATAATTCACCATTTACCATTATAAAAAGTATTAATATGAAAAAACTAAGCATTATCGCCATCCTATTATTAGGAAGTCACCTATCCATGCCACTCATGGCTGAAACGCTTGATTACATTGTCGCCGTTGTCAATGATGATGTGATTGTTAATAGTACATTACAAGATGAACTTCATATCATTTTAAAAAAGTGGCGTGAAAAAAAGAATCTCCTCCCATCTCAAAAAGATATGGAAAAACAGGTGTTAGAAAACCTGATTATGACGACTTTACAATTACAACTGGCAAAACGTACAGGCGTTCAAGTTGAGGATAGTCTTTTAAACGAAAAAATACGTGAAATTGCAGAGAAAAGAAATCATGATTTACAAAACTTTCGTCACGAGATAGAAAAAGAAGGTTATCGCTATGAGCTTGTGCGTGAAAAAATCCGTGAAGGAATGATTATAGAATCCTTACAGATGCGACAAGTCGTCAGTCGTATTAATATTACTCAACGCGAAATTGATAATTTTCTCTCCAATCAAATTCAACAAGGTACTACCAGTGAAGAATATCATCTCTTGCATATTTTAATCGCCACGCCAGACGCGCCATCACCTGAAGAGATTGAGGCTAAAAAGCAGCAAGCCAATAATCTGTTGGCAAAACTTAAACAAGGTGCTGATTTTCAAGCAATGGCATTGAAAACCTCAAATGGGAGTAAAGCCACTGAAGGCGGCGATTTAGGCTGGTTTAAAGCGGGTGAAATGCCCTCCTTGTTTCATAGCATTGTTAATAACATGGATGTCGGTGAAATCAAAGGTTCTCTCCGCGATTCTAGCGGTTTTCATCTCATCAAATTGATTGATAAGCGCGGTAAAAAATCCAGCATTATTACACAAACGAAAGTTCGCCATATATTGATTAAAATCAATGAGTTATCAAACGATATTGACGCAAAGAGCCGTTTGAAAGAGCTTAAATTTCGCATTGAACAAGGTGACGATTTTTTTCAATTGGCACGCGCCAATTCTGAAGACAGCGGCACAACAGCTAAAGGTGGTTCACTTGACTGGGTTAATCCGGGTGATTTGGTACCAGAATTTGAAAAAGTCATGAATAATTTGTCCGAAAAGCAAATTAGCGAACCATTCAAATCGCGTTATGGTTGGCATATCGTGCAAGTCTTGGCACGCCGCAAGCATGACAACACAGAGCAAGCGTCACGCACTAGAGCAGAACGACAAATTCGCAAACGCAAAATTAATGAAGAATTAGAATCTTGGCTGCGACAGTTACACGATGAGGCTTATATTGAAATTAATGGTTAATGATTAATGGTGAATTATGAATTATTCACCATTCATAATTCACCATTAACCATTAACCACCATTCATCATTAAAATAAGTGATAACCAAATGAGTACAGAATCAAAATCCGATAACCTCACAAATGATGAGGATATAAAATCGGAAAAAACAGAGAACCTCACTGATGAGAAAGATGAG
>JAGLHR010000301.1 GCA_023143415.1 Thiomargarita sp.
ATGAAATCGTATGGTGTCGGGTTACTTTGCGGCGCCATCTAACCCGACCTACTTAGCTCAATTCCTAATTCGCATTCACATTATAGCCAGCCAACCCCATCAATTGCTCTTTAACGCGAGTCGCCATTTCTGTTTCCATTTCAGCGCGTGTTTTTTCAATACGCACTTCATATTCCTGTTTAAGTGCCGCTAATTCCGCTTGATGCGCTTCTGTCAACTGCGCCTTTAGCTTATTTTCAACATCGGCAGTAAAGGGAGTGACAACGCCTGCTAATTCTTGCAAAACGCGCCAAGCCTGAAAACGTTCTTCACAAGCTGCCACTAGCGCAGAATCCACTTTTAAGCGAACGGGTTCGCTTCCTTCACTCATCACTGAAACAAAAGGCGTTTTTTTCTGTCGCCCCCGTGCATCTAATTCAAGATACTCGGCAACAGGCAGGGGTGCAGGATCATTACCATTTAGCGGAGAAAAATAGGGCGCAAAACGTTGTTCTTGCGCTGCCCAATCCGCAGGAGTCATTATCTCCTTGCTCCAAACTTCATCAGGATCGGGATTGCCCTCAAGACTGATGCGCGATCCAAATACACCTTTTTCATCAGGATTATAGCGAAACAGTGGAAAAACACGCGCTTTTACCGCCTGACTCGCTTGCATCACTGTTTTTTCTGGAGAAAAACCATGACGTTCTGGACTCGGTGCATGGACATAAATTAATGCAGGTCCTTCAAATTGAAAGGCCGCCTTAACACTATCAAGAAAATGGGTCGTTTCAGAGATAGAAGTCTGTGCAATGTAAGCATTCTGTTGAGAAAGTGCTAATAAACCCAGGTTAATCTTAGAATTGGAAGCGACAGCCATCTCTGTCCCAGCCACATTAGCCGTGCCAAGGTTCAAATCCAAATCCGCGAGTACCATGATTTTAAGCGGCAAATCTTCGCTCAATAATCGGGTAAGACCAGAAAAGCCCTTGCCTTCCAATACATCGTCATTACCCAACAATAGCAGGGGCGGACATATCTGTTGTTCTTCCTTGCTTAAATCCCGCCAATTCAAAAGTTCAGGGGTAGCCCGTGCCGCCTCTTCAGGTTTCTCCAATTCAAAACGCGCTTGGCGCAATAGTGCAACACCTTCAGTCGCTTCGCGCAACTGGCCTTCCAGTAATCCACCCGCCAATTGTGCCGTATCACCAAGCATATCTACAGTCACAGGCACTTGAAAGGGATTGTCAGGCCAAGAACCTGCCCATCCGGTTATCGTACCTGGTGCTATCGCTAAACTAAACCGGGCGCGTCCTAAACCATGTCCGCCCTTGGACAACTGCCAATGCAATTCACCCAATGCCTGAGTGGTTTTTACCAATCGGCGCAACATGAAAGTATCAATAAAATCCTGTTCAGCCGCCTCTTCTACTTGCTCAGTGATAGCTGCTAAGAGTGTTTGACTCGGACGTATTGTATCCAATCCTTTTGCAAGTACATCAAGATCATCCGTTGGCAATGCGTTGGCAAGCGTATTGCGGATAGTGGCTTTCAGCTTATCCAATACTTCCGCAATCTCTTCAATGAAACGATTCATGATCGGCTGCCGCTGAAACTCTGTGACGGCAAGTGCAAGGCGTACTGCCAGTTTTTCCCCAGAACCCGCTTCCGCATTATCTCCCCCAGCAATAGCAAGTTGACAATGGCGAGACAGTAAAATCGCTTGCATTTGACCGACTTCTGAATGTTCACTGGCGCGTTTAATCGTCTTCCCTGAAGTATCTGGTATCTTTTCCCAAAGCCGCCAATACTTATGTGTCTGTGCCACCAGTTCTTCCGTTTGAGGAACGGCAGAAAGTGCCTTTGGCTCACAGGCGGCAATACATAATCCACACGCTTTACAAGCATTTGGATTGATAACCAATGATAAAAATTCACCTGTTTCATGCTGAAAGCGTTCTTGCTCATAAAAGAAAGGCTCAGTGCGGGCAATTTGCAATTCGCCGATTTGCTGAGTCAGTAATTCTACCGCTTCGCTAACAGCAACTTTACGCTCATCGTTTAATGGGAGTTTATCTTTTAAAGCGGCAAAGCCTTCTTTAATCAATTCGCCGGCTGTGCTATAAGTTGTTTCCGTATCTCTAGCTAAACTATGAAGACGACTCACCAATTTACTGGCTGCCATCCGTAATGAATCCGCACCTGCTAATCGGATACCTGCTTCAATAAGATTCGTCGGGCTAATGACGACACTGCCGATAGCACTCTCTGGGCAACTTGTCCAACAATCTCCACAACCCGTACAACTATTGGGATCAAAAACGGGCAAACGCTCTCTTGCAACACTGAGATCGCGGAAAGTGGAAGTGAGCGGTGGAATAACTCCTGTTGCCATATAAGGATCAGGCATCATTTCCGCCGTTTCACCGTTACGATATAATACACCTACTTGATCCCAGAAACGGGGTAAACTATCGTAAGCCTCTCCGCTATGCCCCAGGTGACGAACCGCCATCGGAACTTCATCATTCCAAATTGCTGAACGCCCTGATTGTGGCAATGACAAATTCTGGTAGTCAATTTGCCGCACGGTTTCAAGCCCAGTTTCAAAGTTTTTCAACTGTGCAGCTTGCTCAATTTTTGGCAAGTGATGCAGATTCTCTTCATACGCACTGAGAATCCGCCGCTTTTTCATTTCTAATTGTTTTGTATTCAGCAGAATACCAAATAAACCGCCTAAAATATGATGATTATTATGAAATGGTGAGTTGTGAATGATGGGGGAGAGACAGTAGAGTTTCGCCTCTTGAATATTTTCCCGCACTGCTGGGGATAAGCTTTGCCAAAGGGCAGCATCGTCCAATGGGGATATCGCTAACAAAATACTCTCTTTACGCAAGCCGAGAATGGGTTGTGTGATTCGGAGAGGGGCTGTTAGCACCGTAATATCAATGGGCAAATCATCGCCGGGATCGCGTAAAGTCGTTGGCGCGTGAGTGAAAATATCCATCCAACCAGAAATCCAACGTTCACGAAATAAAGCGGGACGGCTACGAATGCAGCCACCCAGTAGGCGTTGCATAAAAACAGCCGCTTCAACAGCCAATCCTTTGCCCTTTTGATCAGATAAATTATGTATTGCTATAGTGAGCGCGTCTGCTGGACGTAAATCGGGTGAGGGTTCTTGGCTTCGTAGTCCGAGTTCAGCAATATCGGGATAAGAACGACGTAAATTGTCCAATAAGACTTGGCGTTTTGGATAAATACTGGAGGCGCGAGCAAATTCAAAACCTAAGAAAATGCGTCCCTTGCCTTTTTCCTCTAAATTTTCGCATAATGCCACCAAGTCCGCAGCCCGTAAGGCATGACCACCGAGTCCATAGACAACTGAACGAAAACGGGGCAGTTGCTGATCTTTGATGAGGGGATAACCAGAATGAATTTCTGTGCCTAATCGCCCATTTTCCATGGCACGTTCCAATGATGCACGCACTTGACGCATTAATGGCGGATCAACTGCTAACGGTGTATCTACCCGTTCCATAACAGCAACTATTTGTTTTTTAACAAGTTTTTTAGCAATTTTTTCTCCAGGAAATGGCCTAAAACCATGAATACCCAGTACGCCCACTTTCAGTTTATGTTGAGAGCGCATGTAATCGGCGACGGCTTCAAATGTTTCTATAGCCGCGCCTTGTGCGATTAAAACGATTTTTGCGTCGTCCGTTTTATAACTAGAGACGGATTCCAATGTTCGACTTGTTAATTTGGATAATAGCGCGAAAGACTCTTCGAGAATTTCATCCAAATGGTGATTAAAATAGGGGTGTTTTGCCACCGCGCCTAATGCCCAACTTTCAGAACCTTGCATGGCTCCTTGCATGATGGGGCGATCTGGATCATGCCAACGTGGAACACGACGGCGCGTTTCACCAAATAGCAGTTTTTGTGCGGGAGTGGGTGCCGTGATTTGTTCATCTGGCGCACCTAAAAATTGTTGAACTAAATCAGGATGGGGTAAATGGACTTCTTGAGCTGAAAGTGCCGTTTGCTCTCCATCCATCGCCACTAATCCAGGAATCAGTGTCAATTCACTCACACGCCTTGCAATCAATGAAAAATCAACAGCCTCTTGTACATTGCGGGCTTGTAATACAAAAAAACCGGAATCGGCACTGACATGATAGGCTTTATGCCCACTGCCCAAAGCTCCCGCATGTGCTGCTAAGGTGCGATTACTCAAATGCACGACGAGTGGAACGTGTCGCCCTACCGCATTGACTAATAAGTCTTGTACGCTCATTATATCCGGTGAGGATAAAAAAGCGGTGGCTCGTGTGCCACTTAAACTGAGTCCAATAGCTGCTGCTAATGCGCTGCGTGCGCTTTCGGTATCACGCTTTGTTAATGTTTTTCCTAGGCAATTTTTACCCCGCCGTTGTTGTTCGGCTTGCCAAGCATAAGCAGCAGAATCGGCTGGAAAAGACGCTCCCAAACCCGCTGCTTCGGCGATACAGGCTTCAATTGCAGCGACAGCAGTATTACCATCTAGTACGGTTTTGATTCCCGCTTGAGAGGGAGTCTTAGGCGATGAACTAAAAAATCGTTGAAATAAACGTAATGTTGAATAAGAAAAATCTGGCATAGAAATCCTCGTTGGAGAAATTAGGGAAATTTTCACCCTTTATAAGTTTGAATCAGAATTTTCAGAATAAAAACATTGATTTTTGTAATGACTCAGGGCAACCACAAGGGATTGCCCCTACATCAGAATCAGAAGACTCAGGCAACCACAAGGGATTGCCCCTACATCAGAATCAGAAGACTCAGGGCAACCACAAGGGATTGCCCCTACATCAGAATCAGAAAATTTTCGTCTGTCTTCATAAGAATATTGTTGTAGGGGCAATCCTTTATGGTTGCCCTGAGTCTTCATAAGAATATTGGTAACGACTCAGGGCAACCACAAGGGATTGCCCCTACATCAGAAGATTTTCGTCCGTCTTTATAAGAATATTGTTGTAGGGGCAATCCTTTATGGTTGCCCTGAGTCTACATCAGAAGATTTTCGTCCGTCTTTATAAGAATATTGTTGTAGGGGCAATCCTTTATGGTTGCCCTGATTCGTTACGAAAATCAAATTCTGAAAATTCTGATTCAAATCTAGGAAAGAATCGGCGATTTATCGCCTATTCTCCCACAAATTAACTATTTTACAAAATAAATCTGCCGTGCGCTCTGCATCATAAATAGCGGAATGGGCTTCGCTACTATCCCATGCCATACCTGCCGCTTTCGCCGCTCGTGCCAGCACTGTCTGCCCAAAAACCAATCCACCTAAAGTACCTGTATCAAACGTGCTAAAGCGATGAAAGGGAATTTTAATGCCAGTACGATAAGCCGCTGCTTTGATAAAATTTAAATCAAATGAAGGATTATGTCCAACTAAAATGGCACGAGTGCATTTATACTGTTTTATGGCATGGCGTATAGGTTGAAAAATCATCTCTAAACCTTGCGTTTCAGGCACGGCAAAACGGAATGGGTGATAGGGATCAACGCCAATAAAATCCAGTGCTTTTTTGTCAAGATTAGCCCCTTCAAAGGGAATGATATGACAAGAATGCGTTTCTTCGCGTTGCCATATCCCTTGGTGATCCATTTGCAGCATTACAGCGGCGACTTCTAACAACGCATCACGTTTTGGGTTCAAACCTGCCGTTTCTACATCAACGACGACAGGCAAAAATCCCCGAAAACGTTTAGCCAGTGGTTTTTTATAAGTCATTTTGCACCAGTTGCCAATAAATGTCAGTCCCTGCTCGCAAAGGCACGACTTTTTCCTCACCATAAGCGAAATATGCTGGCATTGACCAAGTTCGCTTTTCTAATGTCACCGTTTTCGTATTACGGGGAAGGCGATAAAAATCTGCTCCGTAAAAACTGGCAAAACCTTCTAGTTTGTCCAACGCTTGTGCTTGTTCAAAGGCTTCTGCATATAATTCCAACGCTGCTGGCGCGGTATATATTCCTGCACATCCACACGCCGATTCTTTAGCATTCTTTGCATGAGGCGCACTGTCTGTTCCTAAAAAAAACTTGGGATTGCCGCTAGTGGCTGCTTCTAATAATGCTTGGCGATGCTTTTCACGTTTTAATACGGGTAAACAATAATGGTGAGGATGAATGCCACCTGTCAATAATTCATTGCGATTCATTAGTAAATGATGGGCAGTAATGGTTGCTGCTAAATTAGCGTCGCTGTTAGAGACATATTCAACTGCTTCTTGTGTCGTAATATGTTCTAGTACCACCCTGAGTTTTGGAAAATGTTCTAACAAGGGATCGAGTACATATTCGATAAACACTTTTTCTCGGTCAAACAGGTCTATACTTGCCGCAGTTACTTCACCATGTATTGATAAGGGCAAGTCATAGGTTTGCATGGCTTCAAGCACATCCCATACGCGACGTAAATCCGTCACACCTGCTTCAGAATGCGTTGTTGCCCCAGCGGGATAATATTTGACCGCAATAATCTGTTCAATGTTTTTTGCCTTCGCTATTTCTGTGACAGACGTATTATTGGTCAAATAAAGTGTCATTAATGGGTTAAAGTGGCTGGTTAGTGCGGCGCAAATCCGCTGACGATAGTCTAATGCTTGAACACAAGTCGTTATAGGCGGCTTCAAATTCGGCATGACTAATACACGAGCGAAACAACGTGCGCTGGCAGAAACGACAGAAGACATATTGGCATTATCGCGTAGATGTAAGTGCCAATCGTCTGGTTGAGTAAAAGTTATGCGGTGCATTGTCATCTGATCAGTTTATAATAAATAAAATGTTTATTCAATGGGTTATTCTTAATTCTTAATTTTTAGTAACGACCCTGCCTTGAAATACGAATGGAGTTCGAGGTATTCGTTTTTTGAAAAAAAACGAATACCTCGAAAACGCTTTAGCTTTGTTGTTTGGAGTACATTCGAGGTTTTAGTTTTTCTTTAAAAAACTAAAACCTCGAATGCTTTAGCTTTGTTGTTTGGAGTACAACGCTTTAAGACTGAGTAGTTACCTTAATTCTTAATTTTTAATACTCAATGTTCTAGCAAAACGAAAGCGTTGGACTCCTATTCCAAATCTAAAGGTTTGGACTC
>JAGLHR010000302.1 GCA_023143415.1 Thiomargarita sp.
TCTTATATACAATCCTTGTAGTTACTGTTGTCAGACGAAAAACTCGCCATGACAAAATATAATGATGGAAAAACCTCAACATGATGAACAGAAAACAATACATATTATCGCCTTGCGGAACAAGTTTATTAACAAACCAAGCGCAAGATAATGAAGAACGAAAATTAGTTTTTAAATGTGCAAATGAAGAATCCAAAAATAATCTATCTGATGATGATAGAAGTCGATTAGAGAAGTTAATCGCTAGAGTATCCGTTAAAATTGATGAAGCTAATTATCAGGAGGCGAGTAAAATGTCTGCTGAAATCAATGGCATTATCAAAATATATCATGGTTCACTTCCAAAAAACAGAGATATTCATTTTTTACTAAGCACAGACACTTGGCTAGGTGAAGAAACAGCCAAGTTGGTAGAAAAATGGCTGTTATCAAAAAATCGGAATTTTATCACAATTGTACATCGCCATCCAGATTTACAAACAAAGGAAATATCTGCGTTTCAATCAGCTTTATCAGATTTAATCAAGAAATTCAGTGAAGAAATCCCGAATTATAAAAAAGATGGCTATCAAGTCATTTTTAATTTAACGGGTGGTTTTAAGAGTGTTCAGGGCTTTTTACAAAGCATTGCAAATTTTTATGCGGATGAAACCGTTTATATTTTTGAAACCGCTTCAGAACTGTTGAGAATACCGCGTTTACCGATTTCTATGGATGCAATACCTATTGTGGAAGCTAATCTCATCTCTTTTCGCAGGCTTGCAATGGGATTACCTATCTCAATATCAGGCCATATTCCTGAAACATTACTTTTTAGTCTGGATGATGAAATCACTTTGTCTCCTTGGGGAGAAATAGTTTGGGCTACTTCAAAAAGCGAAATATATAAGCGGGGACTTCAAATTTCGCCTAGCCCAAAAATCCAATATGGAAAAAATTTTGAGAAAGGGGTTGCTTCCTTGGCTCCAGATAGAATTGAAATGGTTAATGATAGGATTGACCAGTTAAACAAACATTTAGAGGAGAAAACCTATAATCCTTCTGCATTAGATTTTAAAGCGTTAAAAAGCAATCCAATGCCACCATCAACGCATGAAATAGATGCTTGGCATGATAAAGATGCTAAAAGGATATTTGGTCATTTTCAACAAGATGTTTTTATTTTGGATAAACTTGACAAAGGTTTACATTAAAACCTAAATCCTGCAAGTAAAACT
>JAGLHR010000303.1 GCA_023143415.1 Thiomargarita sp.
ATCAGAAAATTGAGGAGGATCGCAAATGGCGTGAAGAAGACAAAGAAAAAGAAAAGAAACAAGAGAAAGAACACGATATACAAATGTCCAAATTTGATCAGCGCCTAATGGCAATGGGTGCTCGTTGGGGAGTCAATTCAGAAGCCTCTTTTAGAAATGGTTTAGCCGCTATTTTAGAAGAATTTTCCCAAGTCGAAGTCATTCATGTTGATGAACATGATGATGACGGCGTTGTTTTTGGTTATCCGGAAGAAATTGAATTAGATTTGATTATCAAAAATGGGGTATTAATCATTGCTGAAATTAAATCGGCGACTGATAAACACGATGTTTACTTCTTTGATAAAAAAGTCCGGTTTTATGAGCAGAAACACGGGCAGAAAGCGAATAGAAAACTGTTGATTTCACCAATGGTTAAAGACAGAGCATTACCCGTCGCAAAAAAACTGGATGTAGAAATTTACTCCTTTGCACAAGAAGTCAATGTTTGAGTTGAGAATTAACGAGTAAAAGAAGTAAGCGTGTTCCAACTGATGTGACAGGAAGGGAAAATTAACCGAGAACAAATGGAATATTTTCTCAAACAGATGGAAAAAGAGGATGAGAAAAGCCATTCGTTGCCATTCTCGGCATTAAAGCGAGCCTACCGCATCAAGCTAAACGAGTTTAGAAATCCGATTTTTTCAAAAAATCGGATTTCTTGATTCGCCAAAGAGCTCAAACCTGACAGGTTTTCAAAACCTGTCAGGTTTTTTTTTGCCATTGCGAGTGAAATTTCTTTGATTAAACATTAACTTATGGTAAATTGATGACGTTTCTGAAAAGGTTGCCCTTATAAATTTTTTAGCAAGTATTTCTTGAAGTCTTTTGACTTTAAAAATTAGCAAGTGTAGGGTGGGTAGAAGCGAAGCGGCACCTTTCCTCAAAATTCAACGATTGTGGTGGGTTTCGTTTCACTCTACCCACCCTACGCTCGCTAAAAAATCGGATTTTTAAGCTGCACACCCTGATGGTTGCCCTGAGTAGTTACAAACCTCGAAAGGATAAAATCATTCAAAAGCTAACCAGAGGTACAACAGTCGAAATCCCATAAAAAAAACAAGGTTATCGTCACAAAAAAAATCCGCTCTCTCACCGCGTCAAACCTTGAGTTAGAGAAAAATGTGTTGAAACTCAACACATACCTGTTGAGTTTCAACACTTTTTTTTTATAGCTTATTGATTTATAAGAAGTTTTTTTTGAAAAAAGGGGGCATTTTGGGGCAAAAATGTGTTGAATTTCAACACATTTTCAGCTTATTTTTCACAAAATATGGACTGATTTTATAAAATAATGTGATAAATCAATAAGATATTAAAAAT
The DNA here is from genome assembly GCA_023143415.1 of Thiomargarita sp. GTDB lineage: Bacteria > Pseudomonadota > Gammaproteobacteria > Beggiatoales > Beggiatoaceae > QNES01. The sequence continues at coordinate 1,363 of JAGLHR010000303.1, forward strand.
GGCCTCAAATTTGCTAAGAGAATAAGCGACTTTCACTTGAAACATTCCCCAAGTTTCGGTGTCAGGTGACAGATTGCTCTTGGAAAGCCTGAGAAGTTTGACTGACATTTTTTTGTTTTAAGGGGTGCCGAAGGAACAGTTTTGGTTATTTCGGTCGGGTAAAATTGGTAATTATTTTTACTGATTACTGATCACTCTACCTACACTACGCTCGCTTGCTTACGTTAGTTTAAATATTTGGGGAATGGGTAGGGCTTGAAAGAATTGTAAGACACTTTCTTCGAGGTTCAAGTTTTTCGGAAAAAAACTTGAACCTCGAAACCATTTTATAGTACGGACTAGGGTACCAGAGTTATGCTTTTTGCCGGTGTCTTGGTACTGACCATGTTTTATACCGTCTTCAGTCAGTTCGTAGTAGAGGCGTTTTTTGTCGTCACGGTGTTTGGTTTGGAGTCCAAATTCAATTAACTGAACGTTAACTGGACGGGCACTTTTTAAACCAACCCGTTTGGCTATTTCGGTGGGGATTAATAAGGCTTGTTGGATTTCGGCAACTGGGGATTCTATGCCGAATAATTGCAACATATCGCAATCAAACTGTTGCTTTATGGAGTTGTTAAGGGCGATTTGTTTGGCGTTGCCGATGAGACCAAGTTGGTCTAATTCGTTAGCCTTAGCTTGAGCGAATGTGGCAATTTCTTGTTTGGGGTTTAGTGATACTGAGCCTTTGGTTAGGAGTTCAAATGTCCATTTGGTTACCATTACAGCAAATTCGGGACTACACCATTGAGCTAAATTAATTGAAGCATTGGGGTGTATCCAAGTACCTTGATCTTGTGCTGTTTTACCCTTTTGAACACCTTTAACTACTTGAATTATATTAGATGCGGGAATTCCCGCATCACTCGAAAGAGCTACGATATATTCTTGTGTCGATTTAAGGCGACGATAATCATTTAAGCGTTTACCTGTCGATTGACACATATCAGTCGCGTTCAAATACCCATCACTAGAACGCTGGCGAATTCTAGCACCGTGAAAATCACGGCTTATTAATTGTTGGTTGGTCATTTTATAGACTCTCCACAGTAGTTAATTAGGAAGGATTTCACAGACATTTGATAAAAACATTTAGCAGAGTGGCATTCTGTGGTTACCACCTTTTCGGGTAGCTTTCCCTAGCTAAGTGCATGGTGAATTATAAAGATGGTTTATTTGCTTGTCAAGTTTTTTTTCTTAAACGGCCTCTTGTCCTCTTTTTAGTAGGTGTAGGGTGGGTAGAAGCGAAGCGGCACCTTTCCTCAAAATTCAACGATT
>JAGLHR010000304.1 GCA_023143415.1 Thiomargarita sp.
ATTTGGAAGTGTTTGATTTTAAACGACATAATCCAAATATGAAGGATTCGAGGTTTTAGTTTTTCTTCAAAAAACTAAAACCTCGAATGGATTCCAATAAATATTCCTTTCGAGGTTTGAGTTTTTTTGAAAAAAAAACTCAAACCTCGAAAACTTAATGGCATTGACCCTACGCTTGCTATAATCTGCCTTGTTGTATCATCTTTGTCATCACCTCCAGAGTCGTCTTGCGTTCCTCCCAATTTGTTGATGTGACACCAAGTCGATAAAGTTCGATTCCGAATTCCATTGCCAAGGTGTAGTTATTTATTTGTTCCAAATCCCTTAGTGCTAAATCTGCATCTATCTCATCAGGTATTATGGTTTCGTCCAGAACGACATCGTCCTTCAGCCAGCTAATATTGTTTGATAAAGAAAAGTCATTCGGATATGCGCGTACCAGAAGCGAACGGTAGTCAAGTCCGTTTTTTTCAGCAAGCCGATTGGCGATGGCATGGATATTTAGATCGGTTGTACCATCACATCCATATCCTTGTACATAAGGACGTAACGAAGTGGACGAATAATGTCTCGTTTTACCAGTGACGGTGTTCTGATGTTCAGTAGTAATCAGCTTTATCCACGAATCTAAAAGTTCTTTTCCTTCTGCTATCTTAAGTTCGGTATATTCATCATTTTCTATAAACTGCTTTGCGTCTTCAAGACTCAGTTTATACCAAACTTCTGTCACGATTTCGCCATCGTTCATTCCATCGCGTTTCTGAAGATTAATCCGATTCGCAAACGCACCTTCATAAATCCCAGAGTATATAGATTTTTTCATCGTATCAGTTCTCCGCATAACGACAAAACTCAAGTTTTGACGTTTCACAGTTTGTTAGTTAGTAGGGTGGGTAGGAACGAAGTGGAAACCCACCATTTTCCTCAAATTATCCAAGCAACTTTTGTACATCGTTATAAGTTTTTTCCCAATCACCTTCAAAACGATATCCTTTGTCGTCAATATAAAGGGCAGCGGCAGGTTTATAAGCAACGACATCATCATACGGAATATGATATTTATTCAACCAATTTTTGATGTCGTCAATTCTGAAATGTGCTAAATCCCCCCACATTTTGACATTGATTCGTGCTGAACTGATTACAATACGATATCCTTTTTTTTGAAGTTTTGATAATACTTCAGCAACGCCATTGATAGGCAAATCATCTAAGCGGCTTCGGATGGTATCATCAAAATCTATGCACAATGTTTTTGATTTCAAAATGACTTTCCTTCTGATAAGATTTGTTATTTGCAGAATCACAAAAGATTCTTAAAAATAGAGAGAGGCAAACGTTTATTTAATTAAATCAACAGTAATGTAGTAATGTAGGGTGGGTAGAAACGAAGTGGAAACCCACCATTTTCCAACGTAACGGTATGGTG
>JAGLHR010000305.1 GCA_023143415.1 Thiomargarita sp.
CTCAATGAAAACTCACTTATTTTTTCATTCTGAAAATTCAAAAATTCTGAAAATTCTGATTCTAACAATATGTACAAAGATTTAATCCGTTTAATTCTAAAATCAGCTGTACTCAGCGCGTCAGTCAAAATCAGATAATAAGTGATTGATTGAGCAAAATAATGAGTACAACGGATTTGAGAATCAAACGCTTTGTACAAGACATTTTTTTATAAATTATTGATTTAAATCACTTTCCATTATTAGAATCAGAATTTAAGAATTTAAGAATTAACAGAATTTAAAAACCTTTTATCTCAATGAAAACTCACTTATTTTTTCATTCTGAAAATTCAAAAATTCTGAAAATTCTGATTCTAACAATATGTACAAAGATTTAATCCGTTTCATTCTAAAATCAGCTGTACTCAGCCATGTAGGGTGGGCAACGTGGTTGCAACGACACTTTTTTAATGAGGAAGGTGGGCAAAAAAAAGGACTTTGCCCACCCTACATGACTACATGACTCAAACCTCGAAACCATTCACCATTAATTCATCATTCATCACCGACGATAAAGAGATTTTTATTTCCCTCCCGTTTGGGATATGTGGTTATCTGATTGACATCACAATCATTTTCAACATATACCCCGCCAATATTACCTACTTTCATATAAAACGGTGGTTTGCCCTTTAAGGGTAATATTTCACCTTTTTTGCCAACTCCTTCATATAATATTTTTTCGCCACTTTTGTCAGTGACTCTTAACCATGATCTCTTTTTAAAATACACACAGAAGTTTTGAGAAGTTTTTAAGTTTTGTTCAGGGGTAATAACGGGAGGCACTGGTTTCTTTTCTATCACAGGTTCATTCTGTTTCACCGGTTCACTGCGAACGAGAACTTCTTGAACCGGTATTTGAGATATTTCGTTATTGTTGAGAGAAAATTGCCATAATAATGCCCCTACTAAAATAATGAGAATGAGGGCAAGAATAAACAGGCTAACGATAGGCAAAAAGTTGAATTGTTTTTTCTTATCTTGTAGTGCAAGAATTGCTTCTATTTGTTCTTGGACCTTTTTTTCATTAACCGTTGAATCTTTGTCAACCGTCTTTTTGGATTCATTTTCAACTTGAGACAAAGTTTGTTCTTTAACCGTTAATTCCGTTTTCAATTGTGCGATTTTTTGCTGATATTGATTAGCGGTTTCGTCTTTTTCCTTCGCTAATTTTTCGGCATTAATTAAAGCGTTCTTTTCTTGAGTAATATGCTGTTTTAATTCTTCCCCTTTTTGACGAGATTCTGTGAGTTGTTCTTTTGCCGCCGCAAGTGCATTTTTTTCATTTTCAATGGTTCCAGCCAATTCTTGCACATTTTGATGAGATTCCGTGAGTGTTTTTTCACT
>JAGLHR010000306.1 GCA_023143415.1 Thiomargarita sp.
AAACCTTTAGATTTGGGCGTTTTTTTTCCGTCCAACGCTTCAGCTTTGAGCGTTTTTTGGAGTTCAACGCTTCAGCTTTGAGCGTTTTTTGAAATTATTCCCGTCTAAAATAATCATAACATACTGAAAAATAACCGTTTTTAATAATTTCCGTTTAATTTTTCATTTTTTTTTAAGAAAAATGGTGGGTTTCCACTTCGTTCCTACCCACCCTACATCTCTGAGCCTGCTTTAGTTTTTAGCCAAGTTGAAAAATTGTCATGCGTCTAAATCAATGGGAAATACAAATTATCAAATCCACAGTACGTGAGGTTGTGGGAGAGAATGCGACCGTTTGGCTATTCGGTTCCCGCGTGGATGATAACAAGCGAGGTGGAGATATTGATCTTTTGATTGAGACAAATACACCATTGATCGATAATCGTTGGCGAATTGCCGCCCGTATTGATTTGGCTCTACAACGTACATTAGGAGAGCAAAAAATTGACATCATAATTCATACCTTTGAAGATAAAACGCTGCCTATACATCGCATTGCTAAACAAACTGGAATAAAATTATGACATTTCCTTTTGCTGAATATTTACCCCCTTTTTTAAAAGCGATGCACATTGTTAATAGAGAATTACGCTATTGGCAGAATACTCGTTCACGCCTTACCAATGTGATTCCTGTTACAGCAGAATGGATTAGCCTTATGGAAGAGGAGCAAGAATGGATAGATATAGTGCAATCTTTTACCTCTCGTTTTGGCAGATTACAGGATCTGATGAGCAAGCAATTATTTAGAACACTGATATTGCTTGAAGGGGGTGAGGCAGACAGTTTGATAGATATTCTTAACGTCATGGAAAAACGGGGTATTTTAGAAAATCTCCTTGATTGGCAAGAACTTAGAAAATTACGTAACGAATTGACACATGAATATTTCGATGATTATGAGAGATTAGCGGAAGCAATCAATGCCACTTATGCGGCGGCGGAACTCTTGGAAAGCATTGTATTAAATTGTCGCGAATATGCAATTAATAAACTGCATATCTCAGCTGATGAAATCAAGGATTACAAATAAACCGTCCAATTTGAGCGTTTTTTGGAGTACAACGCTTCAGCTTTGGGTGTTTTTTGGAGTACAACGCTTCAGCTTTGAGCGTTTTTTGAAATTATTCCCCTCTAAAATAATTCTAACATACTGAAAAATAACCATTTTGAAAAAATGAAGTTTAATTTTTCATTTTTTTTTAAGAATAGACTAGACATAATGATTTATTTTTGTTAGAATACCGCACATCTTTAAGAACATCTGGAGAGATGTCCGAGCGGTCGAAGGAGCACGATTGGAAATCGTGTGTACGTTTCTAGCGTACCGAGGGTTCGAATCCCTCTCTCTCCGCCAGTTTATGGTAGTCAGTGTCGGTCCCCTCGCAACGCAAAATTGTGAACCCCGTCAGATCCGGAAGGAAGCAGCGGCAGCAATGGATACGTGTGCCGGGGTGTGGCTGGCGCGGGCTGCCACCCTCTTTTTATTACAAATCACAATCATACAACATGGCCTATCAAGTTCTAGCCCGCAAATGGCGACCCCGCAATTTTCCAGAAATGGTGGGCCAGGCACATGTTTTACGCGCATTGACAAATGCCCTCGCAAATAATCGTCTCCATCATGCTTATTTATTCACTGGCACTCGTGGAGTGGGTAAAACCACAATTGCACGTATTCTGGCAAAATCCCTCAACTGTGAAAAGGGTGTAACCGCTTACCCTTGTGGAGAATGCACCGCCTGTCATGAAGTTGACGAAGGACGTTTTGTCGATTTAATTGAAGTGGATGCGGCTTCGCGTACCAAAGTTGAAGATACCCGCGATTTATTGGACAATGTACAATATGCCCCAACGCGGGGACGCTATAAAGTCTATCTCATTGACGAAGTACACATGCTATCAGCCCACAGTTTCAACGCTTTGTTGAAAACTTTGGAAGAGCCGCCGCCGCATGTTAAATTCCTGCTCGCAACCACTGATCCACAAAAATTACCCCCAACCATCTTATCGCGCTGTTTGCAATTTAACCTTAAACGATTGCCACTTGAACAAATTATCCAACATCTCACTAAAATCGTTGAAGAAGAAGGTATTAGCTCTGAAATGCCAGCATTACGCTTATTAGCACAAGCGGCGGATGGAAGTTTACGAGATGCGTTAAGTTTATTAGATCAAGCCATTGCTTACGGAGCGGGCAGCTTGTCAGAAAACGATGTGGGCAGCATGTTAGGCAGCCTCGATCAAAAAACAGTGCGAGAACTTATTCAAGTATTAGCTGCTAAAGATGCGTCTGGCGTATTACAACAAATTGCACTTTTATCAGAGCAAAATCCTGATTTTGTGACCGTTTTAGGCGATATACTTTCTTTATTACAAAAAATTGCCATCGCCCAAGTTGTACCGACTGCCGTTGATACCAATCAACCTGACAGCGAAGCCATCTTGCAACTCGCTCAACAGTTATCACCTGAAGAGGTACAATTATTTTATCAAATTGGTTTACTTGGACGGCGTGATTTACCATTAGCACCTGAACAGCGTGGCGGTTTTGAAATGGTGATGTTGCGTATGTTAGCATTCTGCCCTGATACAACTCTTGAACAGCCGCCACCTCAAACCATTAAACAGCCGCCACCTCAAAATCGACCTCAAACGCCACCTTCAACATCGGCACATTCTGCTACCGTCACAACGCCTACGAATAGTCAAACAGCCCCGTTAGCACAGGTATCGAATCATGATGAATGGGGAAATATCGTACACTCCTTAGGGCTCCAAGGACTTGTCAAGCAACTTGCACTGAATTGCAAATTGAAAGAACGTAAAGAAGACTTATGGCGTTTTACTTTATCATCCGATAATAAATTATTACTCACGGAAAGTCGAAAAAGAAAAATAGAAGAAGTCTTACAAAAACAGTATAATAGTCCAAAAAGTATTCATATTTGTGTAGAACGTGAAACAGAAACGTCGGCAGTTCAGCAACAAGATATTCAAGAAAGTCGTCAACAATACGTTGTCAAAGCCGCTGAAAAAGACCCTTTTATTATTTATCTGAAAGAAAATTGTGGCGCACGAATGACTATCAAATAATTGTTAATTATTAATTATTAATTGTTAATTATCCATTCACTTTTAAAAAGTATTGATAGATAATGCGAATTAAGAGTGAAAATAGGAGTTCGAGGTTTGAGTTTTTTGAAGAAAAACTCAAACCTCGAATGTACTCCAAAGCAACAAAGCTAAAGCGTTTTCGAGGTATTAGTTTTTTTTCAAAAAACTAATACCTCGAACTCCATTTTTTTAAAAATTCAACTCTTAATTCGCATTGATCACTATTAACATCTATTTGACAGATTATTCAAGTCAAGAAAAATCAAATCGGAGTATTTCATTATGAATAAATATAATTTTAAATCACCATTATTGATGTTGTTATTAGTGGTGATGGTTAGCAGTGTCTCTGCCATTGAAGAAAACAACGATGAACAACCCTCTTGGTGGGAAAAAACCCAGCAAACGATGGGAAAAATCTGGGGGCAATCCACTGAAAAGGTTGATGGTTTTATCGAAGATTCAACGTCACCGAGTAACGAAAAAGATGGACTTTTCGTTCAAATCTGGAAAGAAATAACTCCCACCCTTGACAAAGTGTTAGTGCTTGAAAAAGAAGAGGAAGTGTTACCAGAATCCGCTTGGTTTGGTTGGTTTACGAGAGATCAGAAAGATACTCAAAATGACATCAATGAATTGCTTGATGAAGCCGTCGCCATTTTGAGTATTTCTCCGAGCAACAATACAAGAAAACGTATCCGTCTTATTGAAATTGAAATCAGAGAAATGAAACAAACCATTTCTCAACATCGCCAAGACAAAATCACTGCCCCAAATCGCTCAACTTGGCAAACCACCGTGGCGGATCATGAGGCAAAAATCAAGCAATTAACTGAAGTGATTGAAGAAAAGAAGTACGCAATTGATAAACTCAAAACTCAGTTTGCCCAAGAACTCGCTGATAAAGGTTTATCTATAACGGAAGCGCAATTAGATGTATTATTATCAAGTGTGGTGGGAGACGATATTATTCAAAGTAGTCTCGTCTATGATAATGTCAAAAAAATCAGCCAACAGTTGATGAAGCTCACCATTGAAAGCGGTGAAGATTTGGACATTAGCCAACGTTATTATGGTATGTACACGGTGTTACTGAAAACGCTGGTTCACATGCAGCAAAAGTTCATTTCTAATATTGATGACAAATATTTGCCCAAAATATTTAAAATTACTGTGGATGTTCAAGATATTAAGGCGACCAGTCAAAATTTGTTGCGCGGAGAACACGATAAAGATCGCCGTCGGCATTTGTCAGCTAACCTTAATGCCCAAAATTTGACTTTGCAAACGGCAAAATTATACAAAAAGCATTTAAACGCGCAACGTCGCAAAGTTGTTCTTGCCACTGAAAAAACCAATACTGATTTACGAATCGCACAGAATACCTATAAAACGGTTAGAGTCAGTGGAGAGTTGATTAATTTATTACGCACCAGTCAAAAATCTTTTGAGTTGTTGCTTAATATCCAAGTGCCAGATTTACTGGAATTTAAGAACTTGCAAATGAAACAAGAGTTTGCCATCCTAACTCAAAAATTGGCGGAATGAGTAAAGATGGTTCAATAAACTTGATGTTCTCGTTTTTTTTCCTCGTTTTTAAAGTTTTTTGGTATAGTTATCCAGATAAATATTGCGACTTAAAAATCCGATTTTTTAGAAAATTCGGATTTTTTGCAGGACAAAACTTTTCTGAATAACTAATTACGTTTTTTAAAGAAAATTTTGAACATCAAAACTTGGTTATGGGATATTTTTCAAATAATATTTAATAGAGGGTAGAGGATAGATGATGAAAAACGGATTGGCTGGTTTAATGAAACAAGCCCAAAAAATGAAAGGCGAACTTGAAACGGCACAGAAGGAATTGGCTGATTTGGAAGTCACAGGTGAATCGGGTGGCGGTATGGTTAAGATTGTTATGACAGGGCGACATGATGTGCGGCGTGTCGAAATTGAGTCAACTCTCATGAAAGAAGATAAGGAAATGCTGGAAGACTTGGTTGGTGCAGCCATCAATGATGCTGTGCATAAAGTCGAAAGCACCAGTCAAGATAAATTTTCGGGATTAGCGGGTGGATTACCCAATGGTTTCAAGCTACCCTTTTAAAATTAGGTGAAAATTGTGAATTAGAGTCGAGTCGAGGCTAAAGTTTTGATAACTACTCAGGGCAACCATAAAGGATTGCCTCTACAACAATAT
>JAGLHR010000307.1 GCA_023143415.1 Thiomargarita sp.
GAGCTCTCATCGTTAGTCATAAGTATTTAAGTATTTGATTTAAATTGTTTTTTCGTAGGGTGGGTAGAGCGAGAGCGAAACCCACCGAACCACCAAAAATGGTGGGTTTCGTTTCACTCTACCCACCCTACTTTTGACGATTTTTGACTTATGTATAACGATGAGCGCTCCCGCGTGGGAATGTCTTCCACGACGCTCCCGCGTTGAGTGAAATTTTCACCCTTTTCTCGTTTGAATCAGAATTTTCAGAATTTGAGAATTTTCAGAATATTTGTCAGATTAAAATGTATGGATTTTAAAATAATATATGAAAAATAACAAGTAAAATCAATAAGTTAATATTAATTCCTGTTTTTTTTATTTAATTCTGAAAATTCTCAAATTCCGAAAATTCTGATTCAAACAATAAATAATGACAACCCAACTAAAAAATTACCATGAAAAATCAAATGCTTACCGACATCCTCATCGCTTTGTTTTGGCCTATTGAATTTTGGATGCGCCCTTTAACAGTGATAGATAGATTTAAAGAAAATGAATCGCTGGAGTTTTTTCGTTCCATAGTGGGTGGTGGAGTATGGGGCGCATTAATGGGTACGGTGCTTTGGTTATTTAATGGGGATATTCATAGTATTTGGATGACAGCAGTGGCGGTAGCGGTAGCGGTAGCGGGAGCGGGAGCGGGAGCGGGAGCGGTAGCGGGAGCGGTAGCGGGAGCGGTAGCGGGAGCGGTAGCGGTAGTGGTAGCGGGAGCGGTAGTGGTAGCGGGAGCGGGAGCGGTAGCGGGAGCGGGAGCGGTAGCGGTAGCGGGAGCGGGAGCGGTAGCGGTAGTGGAACTGGTAGCGGTAGCGGTAGCGTACATATTACTTATATTTTTTGTTCTTATTATCCGTATTCCAATTGAACAAATAGCAATTTATGGAATAGTTTTAGCATTTTCTTTTGCTATAGGTATAATCGCCGGATTCTTTGCTGATGACACTTATGGACTATGGACAGTAAAAGAAAATCACAATCTCAGAATAAAAACGACTAGCCAAGTCAAATTATTAAGCATTTTTTATGGTTTATTTCTACTTATCGCTCTAGGATTATGGTTAGCCACTTTTGTCGATTCCGACGATTTAAGCAACAAGTTCAAAATCTTAGCGATATTTATGGCAATAACGCCGATTGTAGGAACGGGTTTATTGTTCTATCCATTCGTCGCATTGGCGGCATTTTTGCAATACCGCAATCCTAAAGTAGAAAAAATTTACTCAACAATCGCTTTTGGCTGGCAAAGTTTCGCTTATCCGCTGCCGAAAATGCGTCATTACCTTATCAAAATAGGCAAACAACATGGGAGCGAAACCGCTTTTTATGCGATTCAAGGAGTACAATTATGGACATTACAAATGGCAGCTTCCCGCAGAGCCGCCCAAGATTTAGCCAGCCATAAAGAGACGGCTATTTCCTTCTGTCACGAAATCGCCATTCAAACGAATAACGCTACTCTACTGCCATTAAGCACAACTGGCGATATTGGACGGGCCGTTGCGATTTTAGCCAAACCACAAGATAAAGAAGATGAACAACCTTTAAGACTTTGGATAAACAAGTTTCCACCGTCGGAAAAATTAGCCCCTGAAAAAAATGAGTGGGTAGCAGATTTCCAAGAAATTCGATCAGCCCCTTTATCGCTACGGCTTGACTATGCACAGCAACAATTAAAAAATTATCAAGATTATCAATATGTTACAGAATATCACGCCTTATTAAACAATCTCCATAAATATGCAAAGATTGATAACATTGGTCATATTTTATCTATTATAGAACAGCCTATTTCACCCCCAATCTGTCCTAATTGGATGGAAGGGGGTTGGACCATTTTAGAAAAATTCAACCAACACTTCGCTGAACTAAAAGGTTATCGCCAATCAGATTCTCAAGACGCACGGCGACAATATTTGACACGCTTCCAGAAAAAACTGGATGCTTTAAAATGGCAAAACTTACCCGACTATTGGGCAAACATTGGAAAAGAATTAGTCGCTGATTGGATAAACGTACTCGAAAAAGCGAAAGAACAAGCCCGTAATTTCCTCAAGTTAGAAATTAATTTACTCCTAAATAGCCTATTGCTCGGCAAACAAGCCCTCAATTTCCGAGTCAAAAATCCGACTAGCGTGATAGCGGAACATTTACAAATCCAAGTACAAGCAACCCAGGGCATTTATTGGAATATCCAAATAGCACGTCATAAACTCTTAGAAGGCACCCATCACACCGACTTACACCTAGAATGTCAAATTGACACGCCAGGGCATTATGTCATTCGTGGCATACTGGAAGCGCAAGATTTTTTAGACGGCAATCCATTTCAACAACCCTTTAACTTTCCCATTACCGTTGCCGAAAGCGGGCGCATTTACACCGAACCCGCTTATCAACCCTATATCACTGGTGCAGGTTTAAGCAATGATCGCACTTTTGTCGGGCGCAATGATTTATTAGCTTGGATAGGCGGCTTATTGCGAACACCTGATGGCAAGCCCGCTATCGTATTAATAGGGCAACGGCGCATCGGTAAAACCAGTTTGCTGAATAAAATCAAACGCGAGAGTTTAGAAAGAACCCGCCTTATTCCCGTTTATATTGACACCCAAGAAATCGGGGATAAAGGAGAATACAGTTTCTTAACCGCCGTGGCTGAAAGAATGGCGAAAGAAGTGGGTATTTCAGCACCCATTCTCAAAGAAAACCCCTATCTGGATTTCCAACATTTCTTAACCGAAACCAAAGCCATATTAGACAATCGACGGTTTCTCTTAATGATCGACGAATCCGAACCCATTTTTCAGGGCAAATATGGCGCAGAATTACCGCCCTTTCTACGGAGCCTCATGCAGCACGCCGAATATCCCACATTATTATTATTCTGTGGCACCTATTTTCTCAAACAAGTCGCTTGGGATTATTCCTCCGTGTTTTTCAACACCGCCCAATTTAAAACCGTCAGTTACTTATCGGCTGCCGAATCTGCCGAATTGCTCCAAAAACCCGCACGAGAGATTCTCGAATTTGATGACTATGTCTTAGAACAAGCCCACATACTCACCAAAGGGCAACCCCTATTACTGCAAAGTTTAGGCGCGAATTTAATCGAAGAATTTAATGCCATCGTCAGGGCGGGCGAAGAACGCAGCAACTATGTCAATTTCAACGACTTAGAACACGCCACCCAAATCTTAGTCCAACAACAAGATAACATGGCATTCATCGATCATTGGAAAGGCAGCGATACCGCAACGCATCGGGTATTATCCGCCCTCGCCTGGGCAACCGACGAAACCAATCGCCCCCAATTAGACATCGACGGCATCCTAGCAACCCTCACTGAAAATCGCCTTGACTTACCCCGAAAACAAGTCTTTGATATAATACAACGCCTCATCGATGAAGAGATTTTAGAAAGAGCAGGAGTGACGTATCGTTTTGCAGTGCCTTTATATCGGCGATGGATAGCCTGGCGTTGGGAACCCATAACCGTGCAAGAAGAAGGATTATAATTGGTTATAAGATGCGAGAGCCTGTTGCAAATCAGTTAATGTGCCTCACTTGTGCGTCGCCTAGCCCAATGTAAGCACTGAATAAACTATTAAGTTAATTCAATAGGTTTATATTATGTCCTACAACAATATTCTTATGTCGAGTGACGAAAATATTGTACCTAAATCCTGCAAGTAGAA